>SDWK01000523.1 GCA_004195335.1 Shewanella sp. | reverse complement strand
GGTGAAATTAGTCAATAAAATCATGTTGATACAGTTGTGACGGGCTTCGCTCTGCTTATCACTGTTGATAAGCAGCATATTGTTCAGGTAGTCACGATTATAGGCGCTGGTTAACTGATCTTTGTAAAAATAGGCAAACCGCTCTTTCTCTATCTCGTTTACTGGTAGCTGGTTTGATTTTGGGCTGGCGATATCTTTCAAGGCTATCTGAGCCGCCTTAACGACTTCACTGTTAAACTGTTTACCTGCCAACAATTGAAGCTCTTCGAGTGCAGAAGTGATTGTTTTTCTACCCTTGTAGACACGGTCTGTCGTCATGGCGTCGAACGCATCGGCAACACTCATAATTTGCGATAGCATAGGGATTTGAGCCCCCTTTAGACCTTGAGGATAACCAGAGCCATCATACTGTTCATGGTGATGACGAACTATCTCGGCAATACCCTGAAAGATATCTACCCGCTTTAACATGTGGTAACTGGTTATTACATGTTGCTGAATAATTTTACGCTCTAGAGGTGTTAGTTTTCCCGGTTTCAATAAAATTGAGTCGGGGGTGGATATCTTGCCCACATCGTGAACCATAGATGCGCGGTAGAGTTTATCTATGGCTCCATCACTGTAGCCCATCTGCTTTGCGATAAGAGATGCATACTTTCCAACACGTTTAGTATGGCCGGCTGTATAGCTGTCGCGGTTCTCTATCATGTCGACGATGGAAAAAATATGTTGCTCATAACTGGAGATTTTTTCTGAAATATACCTCCGTGTACGCCAATATCCGAGTAAAATTGTGGCCACGCCGATTAACCAGATCACGACAACATAGGGGAGGCTGGCTTTCAAGCGTGAAAATGCACTGTTGTAATAGGGATTGAGTGCAATCGAGGTAGATATTCCCCCACGCACATCGCCAACTTTATAGCCTTGGTGACCGTGACATTTTAAGCATCCCTCCTTGGTAAATAGCGGGATGATTAGCCTCATGTGATCCTGACCATCAATCGGATGTATTTCGTGATGGGGGATTCTTGTATCTTCAATAATATTCAGAGAGCCAGACTCCCACTTATCGGCTTTATTGTCCGGGTTGAGAGGTTTATTACTGACTATGCGCCCCTTTGTGCCGTATAGCTCAGAGTAGTTTTTCATCATCTGCTTTACGGCGTAAGAGGGGTTGATCAGTGTTAGCCACTGGCCAGTCTCTGTCTTTATATCACGATTGGGGATATGGGCGAGGTAAGGGTTGGGGCTGGTTTGCCCGGTTACTGGTACATAGACCCCACCGTGAGAAGTGACCCATGCCCGATAGGCTAAATCTTTATTTATACTGACTGTGGCTTCTTTGAATGCCAGTCTTTCGGCATGACGATTTTCCTGACTAAACCAATTGAACAGCAGAGAAACGATTAACATCGTCCAGATAAAAAATAGTGCTACTACAATAAATTTTAAATTCGTGACTTTAGTGTTCACCTATTACCCCGCTCTTCCATGAAGCTATGCAATACTTGGTTATCGTAACATCGCGATGACCTTTTCCTGAAAACCTTTCGACTCTTTTCATTTTAAACTCAGCATTTTAGACTCAGTTGGTTTTCTGCTCACTGTTCATCTCCCTGATGGTGAGTGTAGAAAGGTTAAACGTCATATTGGATTTTAGCAAGTAGATAAAAGTCGATGTCTTAGTATATCTATTTGATTTATTTGGGCCTGTTCGACTGCTTTAACTGAGTTTGGCTTGTGGGACTGCATGGCATGAGAAGGGGGAAATCATGGATAGGGCGTTCGCTCTTACCTGTCGCCTATCGGTGACAGGTAAGAGTTAAGGTGTATAGAGATACTATTCGACTCTTTGCTCAACTTCTTCGTCAACTCTTTATACAAAGATGGGGGCGTCGTAGTCGTAGCCTTCGTCTGTGTATGCGGTGACGATGGCGTCATCGACCAAGCCATCTTTTGCGGCGACCTGTGTATTGAAAAAGTGCTGGATCTGTTTACGACGACCATGCGCCGCCCAGCTTTCACCATCGGTCCAAATTTCATTGAATACAATAGGGTAGTTTGTTCGGGTGGCACTGGGGTGGTCAATTTGGCGTGTAAGCATGTACTGAATACAGCCTTGTTCTCGTAGAGCATCGGGTTCGAGTGCTTTTAATACTTCAAACAATTCAGATTCACATCCAGCTTTTGGGCGAAACTGTGCGATAACATAAACGCGAGTAGACATTGAATTGACCTCTTTCTATAGTTAAGAGAAGGGATTACCGAGCAAAAAAATGGGGTGACCCCGCCTGAATACACTTACACCGAGTTCATTGACACCGAGTTCAGAAATTCTAGCCCATAGTGACTCGTGATGGCTAATATTTGAACATAATAGATGTCAGCTCCGCAGCATGTTTTAATGTGGCTGGAGCAGACTAAATGATCAAGTGCTCTCTTTTATTTTTAACGCCATCCCACTCCTCTGCATCAGCCGGGGCCTCTTTGACCTCAGTGATCACTGGCCAAACTTTAGCCAGCTCGGCATTGAGCTCAAGATATTGCTCCATTCCTTCGGGTAGGTCATCTTCTTGAAAGATAGCCGCAGCCGCACATTCGGGGACGCAAAGATCGCAATCGATACACACTTCTGGATTGATGGCTAAGAAGTTAGGCCCTTCATGGAACGCATCGACGGGACAAACTGCTACGCAGTCGGTGTATTTACATCTTATGCAGTTATCTGTGACAACGAAAGCCATATTATTCTTCGCTACTTTGATTTGATTTCTGTTAAACTTCCGCTCTAAAGTCTAACTCGCAGTGCCGGGATCATACGGATCCAAACACGAATTTCAATGTTTTTCGATATCATCAAGTATGACAAATTGACGTGATAAACATATGAAAATCGTCTGCTCAGTATACCGCACCACTTTGACGTTTATTTTTGACTATACCCAAGCCACTTCGGAATGCGAGTTTCAGAGCTTCCGTAGGATACTTGAGCAAGGC
>SDWK01000039.1 GCA_004195335.1 Shewanella sp. | reverse complement strand
ACTCAATATTCAGCTTCAATAAATTAGATAACTTAATGTTCTAATATTTTTATAGGTGGCCAAATGATCCTCTATTTACATGGTTTTGATGCAACGAGTCCTGGTAACCATGAAAAAATGCGTCAATTGCAGTTTATTGATAAAGATGTGCGTTTAGTCAGTTACAGTACATTACACCCTAAACACGACATGCAGCACTTGCTTAATGAAGTGAGCAGGCAATTACAGCACTCTGATGATCAAGAGCCTATCATTATTGGTGTTGGTCTCGGGGCTTATTGGGCGGAACGTATTGGCTTTTTAAATGGTATCCGTTCGGTGCTCATTAATCCGAACTTGAGCCCTCAAGATAATATGGTCGGCAAAATCGACAGACCCGAAGAGTACTCCGATATTGCAGGGAAATGTGTATCTGAATTTAGGGGGAAAAACCAAGGAAAAGCGCTTGTTATCCTTTCTCGTCAAGATCAAGTTAATGACAACCAAAGTGTGAGCGAGCAGCTTGGCGGGTTTTACCAAATTTGTTGGGATGAAGAACAGCCTCATAAATTTCCGGTATTAGCGAGCCATCTGCCTCAGATAAACTCATTTAAGCAAGCCTGATTACCTGCTTTAAGTAAGGTTAATTATCTTCGGTACTACACTGCAATAAAAGCGGTGTAGTACTGTTAAGGCTTTATCTAATCGGGCTAGGCCGATATGTTTTATACGACCCTAAAACCCCACCTCTTATGATACATCCCATTGATTCTCTATCCTTACTTTCACTCTTTGGTATAGTTTCTTAAGTTGGTACTTTCCTCTTCCTGAGGGCAATCTAAATTCCCACTAATCGCATCATCATACCTAATCAAACCTAACTGGTACTCTAGTGTAAGATACTGTTTTTATCTGCAAAATCACCGCCAAATAGTTAAAGGCTACTGGTTTTTGGCTTAAATAACTATTTGCTGCTTGCATCTTAATATTGGCAGTGTAAAGTGACATTCGAAGCTCTGAGGTGATACAAGTCGATACATTTGATTTTATTTTCTCTCAGACCTAACCAGTTTGCGTATGTCGCCCGATGCAGCTAACAAACTCTTAGTTAGCTGTTTTTTTTGCGTCTTTTTTGCCCATTGCTCAGCTTTGCGTTATCTTCAAAAGAGTGGATATGAGGATACCAAGATGAAAAGAGTACTGATCAATGTAAATGGCAAGGTACAAGGGGTATGTTTCAGACGATTTGCGTTATCTAAAGCTCAAGAGTTGGGTTTGACTGGCTATGTATCTAATATCGATGATGGTTCGGTTAATATTCTCGCTCAAGGGGCATTTCCAGCGGTAGACACTCTAATCGATTGGTGTCATATCGGTTCCCCGCAAGCTCAAGTTACCAGAGTGCTTGTCGAAGAGGACGAGGCCGATGAGATCTACCTCGACTTTTCGATTGTACAATCCTAATCTCTTATTTAGAAACGTTGACTGTTTCTTTACTCAACGTATCTGTAGCTGCATGTTGGCTAAAAAGGCATGATCATCAATTTTTATCATGTATGTCGTGATATCGACTTCCATGATCCGCCTTTTTCTAGAAAAAGATTAGTTCAATTAGCTTCTACTGAAGCGACAGTACTGACTCTATCTATAGGCTGTTCCATTTTTCTTATCTGCAAGATCATCCCCATGTTAGGGTGATCAAAATAATGTATTTCATCACTTTTAACTCTGCGATTCTGTGTCATCGGTATCGCAAAAAGAAATGGAGTGGTGACTGACTCAAGGGATTCGTTGAGGTGAGTATTATCCTCCATTATTCCAACAGTCTTAATGCCTTCCTTTCTGAGATTAAGTGCTGTCTCCACATACAGGTAATGGTTCAGATAAATATTGAGCGTACCATCGAGTTTCCACACGGGTTTAGGAGATTCGTCTGACAGTGTTTCGCCAAAAAAATCAAATTGAGGAATGGCGGATTCTGTTTGATGCGTTTGCACTGCCTGACCACTGAGCTCGTATTGTGATGCGTAATCTTGTCCTGAAAATAAGTGGACGGCCTTAGCTTTATGTCTTGGCAGCATAGATTGTTGCCATGTCATATGAAGAAGACTGGTGTTACCGGGCTCTCTGGAGAGTTTGTTGATGATTGTTTGAAATTGATTCTGGCTATCTGAGAGTAATACAGCGGGTCCTCCGGGAACACCATATTGGGGCTCGGCCGCAAAAATGTTGCTTGGAATTTGAGATAGGTGATTCACCTGTCTCGATTTAAGTTGTTGATTACACAAATCTGAATTCGTCGCCCAATCTTGAGATGAGCAGCCTTCCAGTCCAATACTTGCCCCGGTAATATTGGTACTGAACAAGGGAGATATTAGATCGACCGCTTTGTTCGTTTTTGGCTGTTGGACCTGCTGCGGCGCCTGTTCTTGTGGATTTGCATTGTTTCGTTCAAACAGGTAAATCTCAACCTCAAACCAACGCTCATCTTGGGCGTAGGCGAGCTGATTGATGAAAAGAAAGCCCATTAGTATTAAAAGAGTTTGTCTCAACACATTATTCTCCAAGACGATGTTGTGATAGTTGGCTTAACAACAACTTGACCAAAGCCAACCTGTCCGAGTACGACTCTGACGGGATGATGAATTTTAACTTACTCGGGCCATCCATTCGATAGTTTTGTGGTTGGCTCTGGAGTAATCCGATAATAAAGCCTGGATCGACTTTATGATCATCATTGAACTCCAGACTTCCGCCTTTAGCATGCATCTCGAGTTTCTTAATGCCTAATGCCGTAGCTTGATGTTTATACAGAGTTAATTCCATCAGATTTTTGGTGGCGTCTGGCAATAAACCAAAGCGATCGATTAATTCAACTTTTAGTTCATCCAGGGCTCGCTCTGTTTCTCCGTTGGCTATTCTTTTGTAAAGTGACAGCCTAATGTTGACATCGTGAACGTAATCGTCGGGAAGTAGGGCTGGAATACGAAGATCGACCTCACACTGGTGTCTTAACATTTGCTCCAATGAGGGCTCTTTGCCTTCCTTGAGTGACTTCACCGCATCTTCAAGCATTTCCATGTAGAGGGTAAAGCCAATTTTTGAAATATGGCCGCTTTGTTCATCGCCTAACAATTCACCAGCACCTCGGATCTCCAGATCTTGAGTGGCCAATAAAAATCCGGCTCCCAGATCTTCTAATGCTCCAATAGCCTCCAACCTCTTAATGGCATCTTTAGTCATGCGCTTAGGGTGGGGGGTCATCAGGTATGCATAGGCTTGGTGATGTGAACGGCCGACTCGCCCCCTGAGTTGATGCAGTTGTGCCAGACCAAACTTATCAGCGCGTTCGATGATAATGGTATTGGCGGAAGGAACGTCGATGCCTGTTTCGATAATGGTAGTACAGACTAGAACATTAAATTTTTGATGATAGAAGTCAGACATCACTTTTTCAAGTTCACGCTCACGCATCTGACCATGCGCTGTGACAACTCGAGCCTCGGGGAGTAACTCACTGATCTCACTGGCACGCTTTTCGATTGATTCGACATTGTTATGCAAAAAATACACTTGACCGCCGCGAAGTATTTCTCGCTGTAAAGCCTCACGAATGGCTGTGGTATCGTATTCTCTTACGAAGGTTTTTACCGATAAGCGTTTCGCCGGTGGGGTTGCGATAATCGACAGGTCCCGCATTCCTGACATCGCCATGTTGAGCGTTCTGGGAATGGGAGTCGCAGTGAGCGTCAAAATATCAACATTCGCTCTTAATGCTTTAATTTTCTCTTTTTGCCTTACACCGAATCGATGTTCTTCATCGATGACCAGCAATCCCAAGTTTTCGAACTTAGCATCGGATTGAAGTAACTTATGGGTGCCGATAACAATATCGACTTTCCCATCGGCTAGCTCCTCCATGATATGTTTTTGCTCTTTAGGCGTTTTAAAACGAGACAGGACTGCAATTTTCATCGGCCAATCGGCAAATCTGTCTTTAAAATTTTCATAGTGTTGCTGAGCCAGTAAAGTGGTAGGCACTAATATGGCGACCTGTTTGCCATCATTTACTGCAACGAATGCCGCTCGCATTGCCACTTCTGTTTTTCCAAAACCCACATCTCCACATACGAGTCTATCCATGGCAATTGGAGAGCACATATCGGTCATTACCGCATTGATTGATGTTTCTTGATCCACTGTTTCTTCGAAGGGGAAACCACTGACAAATTGCGCATATTCCTCTTCGACGACCTTGCACGCCTCTCCGGGTCTTGCCTGTCGTCTGGCATAGACATCGAGTAACTCAGCGGCAACATCACGGATCTTCTCGACCGCTTTTTTCTTTGCCTTCGCCCAGCTCTCGGTGCCGAGTTTATTGAGATTAGCCTCTTCATCGGGACCTACGCTATAACGACTGATAAGATGAAGAGAGGAGACTGGGACATAGAGCTTATCGCCACCGGAATACTCTAATATCAGGTATTCGGCGACCAAGCCACCGGTATCTAAGGTTTCGAGCCCTTGATAGCGGGCGACACCATGATCCAGATGAACGATGGGTTGACCCACTTTTAGCTCAGCCAGATTTTTAACCAGGGCATCGCTACTGATCTGTCTTTGTTTATCGCGACGACGCTTCTGTGAAATCTTGTGGCCGAACAGCTCAGTTTCACAGATGATGCTGAATTTGCCACCACGTGGCTTCTCGACAATACACCCTTTAGATAGGGGCGATACAATTAAACCGAGTTTTGTATTTGAAGCCACAAAGTCATCAAAATGGGTGAATAATTGCGGCTTGATGTTGATTTTACTCAGCAGATCAATCAAGGCTTCACGCCGCCCTTCAGACTCAGCACTGAATAAAATATTCCCTCCACTGGAGGCAAACTCTTGCAGCAAGATCAGAGGCTGCTTTAGCTTATGGTTCGCAGTCAGCTCAGGCAAAACCTCGATTTTACCTTGATGCCCCGACTCCTGTGCATTACCTATTTTAAGTAATGATCTGGGGAGTTGCTTA
Source organism: Shewanella sp. (assembly GCA_004195335.1). Taxonomy (GTDB): domain Bacteria; phylum Pseudomonadota; class Gammaproteobacteria; order Enterobacterales; family Shewanellaceae; genus Shewanella. The sequence continues at coordinate 5,255 of SDWK01000039.1, read as the reverse complement.
AATGCTGAGAAAATTTGCTCTGTGAGTAAATAGAGCTCTTTTGGGGATAATAACGGCCGTAGTGGATCGACTCGTCTATCTTCATAGCGGATCTCTATCTCTGCCAGGTGGTTTTTTGCTGCCAGTTCAAGATCGCCAATATTAACCAATTGAGCATTACCCGGAAGGTAATCAAATAAACTGGCGGTATCATCAAAGAAAAGGGGCAGGTAGTTTTCAATTCCTGCGGGAAGTAATTTTCTGCTAACCATCTGATAGACAGATTCAGGCTCTTTGACCAGAATCTCAAATCGACGGCGATATCTTTGTCTGAATCCTTCTATCGCAGCGTCATCGGTAGGGAACTCCTTCGCGGGCAGTAATCTGACAGAATCAATGGCACCACTGGAGCGCTGAGTTTCTGGGTCAAAATACCGAATAGATTCCACTTCATCGTCAAATAGTTCGATGCGATAAGGCTGGTTGGATCCCATAGGGAACAGATCGATGATGGAGCCTCTGACCGCAAACTCACCATGCTCATAAACTTGCTCTACCATACGGTAGCCAGTATCGACCAATTGTTGTTTAACGTCCTGAAGGCAGTAATTATCGCCTTTAGTCAAAAGTAGCACATTACCGGCCAAAAATGACTTAGGCGGTAAACGCATCATTAAGGTCGTAATGGGAACGATGACCAGACACTGTGTGGCATTTGGGATCCGTGATAGGGTCTCCAAGCGCTGTGATACTAAGTCTTGATGTGGGGAGAAGTTGTCGTAGGGCAAGGTTTCCCTGTCTGGAAATATCCATACCGGGATCGCTTTTTCCTTCAACAAATACGTTAATTCAGTTTCCAGTAAAAGAGCCGTGGGTGTGTCGTTCGTCACAACCAAGGTTAAGCCGTCATGCTTTTGGACCACATTTGCTAACGTGATGGCTTGAGATGCGCCACCTAAAGTAAACAGTGTTTGCGCTTTGGATGCACTTTTGACAACGGGTGGAGTCAATACAGAAAAAGGTTTCATTAAGAACTGACAAAAATTAACGACAAAGATGCCTGTTATTGTAGAGGCTTACACTCATCAGTGCTAGGGCCTGTTGACCTTTCGTGGTTGTTTTTTGCTGCTGCCTTATCGGGTATTTGTACCAAGCGTATCGAGATTGAACAAATTCAAGCTCGAAAGATAAACCGATTCTAGAAAAAACTTAAGGTGCTTTTTTTGTTAATTTTCGATATTTCAGGTACTTCTGCTGTACGCTGAGGCTAGCTTTGACGAGCTGTTCGACATCAGAGTCGAGTATCTGAGTAAATTCTAAGTCTGTTATAAACTGGGTTTTAGCTGCATCATCACTGGCATCGGCTGCTTGATTTGAGCTGACTTTTACAAAACAGAGTAAAGCGATCAACTCCTCTTTGATATGCAAGGTGATCTTGTAGTGGTGCCCGACTTCGAGCGCTGCATTACCCATAATTCTGATGCCGCTTCCACCAAATGATACCCCACGATGTTGCTCTCCCTCGTGTTGTTCTTGCGCTATAACATGTTGCAGCACAAGATCAATTTTGCGGGATTGCAGTTTTAGGTAATCGATGATGGATTTTGCTTCATCGTCGAAGTGTCTAAGTTGCATTAAGCAGTCGGCTTCAAGGGCTTTAACATCACTAATCAGCAGCAGGCCGGTAGGTAGCATGCCTCTTAACTCACTCTCTGAAGGCAATGGCGAGTCATCTGGCCATCGAGTCAGATAGACGGTAAAATCATGCGTAACACTAAAATAGGGCGTTGATTCAGTGAACAAGGGATTTCCTCTTGTTTTTTCATAGCTATTACCCCTATTATCGTGCGCATCCTAATGATTTAGCAAGGCTCTATAGTTAATGAGTCTGTGGACAACTATGAATTTTGCGTTATCTGCACATATAGGCTTTCGTTATTGGCGAGCCAGAAAGGTCAATGCGTTTGCCTCCTTCATCACTTTTTTTGCCGTTTCGGGGATTTTGCTCGGGGTCGCAGCACTCATTATTGTGAGCTCTGTGATGAATGGGCTTGAAGGTCAATTAAAACAACGAATATTGGGAGCCGTCCCCCAATTAACCGTTCATGCCGAACAGCCACTCATCGATTGGGAAAAGCAGGTTCAAGGGTTAACCCATTTACCCGGAGTGCTGGGGGCTACCCCCAGTATTGCGACCCAGGCCATGGTTCAGTCGAAGAGCAATATCAGTGCGGTTCAGGTATACGGTATCTATCCAGCTTATGAGCAAGAACTATTAAAAACAATGAAACGAAGTTTCAATGGCAGCTTCGATAAGTTAGAACCCAGGCAATATCGCGTCATCCTAGGCGCAGAATTAGCGAGACGATTAGATGTTGTAGCCGGTGATAGCGTGAGACTCCTTAGTGGTGAAGGCGTGGTATATTCGCCGTTAGGCCCCGTGCCGAGCCAGAGACAGTTTATTGTTGGCGGTGTATTTGAGATGGGCTCACAAGTCGACGCTAATCTTGCCTATGTTCATTATGAAGATGCACAGCGGTTGATGCGACAAAGCCCTGGGGAGATAAAGCATCTTAGGCTCTACCTTGCCGATCCCTTCAATGCGGCCAGTTTAACCGCTAAAGTTGTCCAGCAGTTCCAAAAGCAAGGTATTGATGTCACGACTTCCGATTGGCGTGAGTCCTATGGTCATCTATTCAGTGCCGTTAAAATGGAAAAAAATATGATGTCACTGATGCTGAGCCTCATTATCGCCGTTGCGGCTTTCAATATTGTCTCGGCGTTAGTCATGATGGTTGTCGATAAAACGACCGATGTTGCGGTATTAAAAACACAAGGGCTGACGACATTGACCGTGATGGGGATATTTATGATCCAAGGGTCATTGAATGCCATTCTGGGACTGATATCCGGTTTGTTGGTAGGTATCGGTTTATCACTTAATCTCAATGGTATCCTCAATTCCCTTGGGATCTCAGTCTTAGGTGCGGGCCAGTCACTGCCGGTGCAGATAGAGGGGACACAATTGGCTTGGATTGTTGTCGGCACCTTAATCATTACCTTTCTAGCCACGGTATATCCGGCACTGAGAGCCGCAGGAGTACAACCTGCTAGCGCATTAAGATACGAATAAGTCATGTTTTTTAAGCAAATGATTTTTAAACAAATGCTTTTAAAACAAATAGTTTTTAAGCGAGTATTAACATAATACTCAGAGCTGGCAATAAAACCACTATTGGCAGTGCATTAGATACGATTAGATGAGTAACCAAATATGCAAGAGCTACTGTTAGAAGTTAAAGGTGTGAGTAAAAGGTATCATGAAGGGAGTATCGACACTCAAGTACTCAACTCAGTTGACCTGCAAGTATACAAGGGTGAACAGTTAGCGATCGTAGGGACGTCCGGCTCGGGTAAGAGTACGTTATTGCATATCATGGGGACGTTAGACAAACCAACGAGTGGCAGCGTGAGCATGTTAGGCGAGGATCTTTATGGACTTTCGGCTCGTCGTCAGTCAGATATTCGCAATCAAGATTTAGGTTTCATTTATCAATTTCATCACCTCCTTCCTGAATTTACCGCCTTGGAAAATGTCGCTATGCCAGCCCTGATCCAGGGACGAAACAAAAAAGAGGCTGAGTCTGAAGCTAAGGCGCTGCTCGAAAGAGTAGGTCTGGGACATCGATTAGCGCATACCCCATCAGAGATGTCCGGTGGAGAACGGCAGCGTACAGCCATTGCCAGAGCATTGATCAACAAGCCTAAGTTGGTACTCGCTGATGAGCCAACCGGTAACCTTGATGCCAGCAGCGGCGAAGCCGTTTATGAATTGATTCAAGAGCTCGCCACCCAATTTGGCACGGCGTTTGTGGTCGTGACTCACGATGCCAAGCTTGCTGCGCGCATGGACAGACAACTTCAGATGAAAGATGGTTTTTTGCTTAACGGTGAAGGAATATCTTCATGAGTCAATGGCTCTCTTTCTGGGTTGGCTGGCGTTTTTATCTGGCTCGCCAGTCTAATCGATTCATCAGTTTTATCTCCTTTGCTTCGACAGCGGGGATCGCCCTAGGCGTTGCGGTATTGATTATCGTGCTCTCTGCGATGAACGGGTTTGAGAATGAACTCGAAACCAGACTACTCGGGGTGGTTGCACACGCAGAATTAAGCGGCGTAAATGAACCTATTCACCGTTGGCAAGCCATCGCAAGTGATGCCAATAAGATCCCCGGTATTGTGGCGGCGGCCCCTTTTATCCGGCTTCAAGGCCTAGTGCAAAAGCCTGGAGGGTTTCAAGGGTTAAGCATTCTCGGAATTGATACCATCGAAGAGGCGAAGGTATCAAAAATTGCTGAGTTTATGTCACCGTCGGCATGGGCCCAACTGGCTCTGCATGATGCGAACAATATTGTTTTAGGCAAGAGTCTGGCCGAATCTTTAGGATTAAATATTGGCGATTCACTGAGTTTATATATGCCGGATATCAGTGGTAAAAACAGCAATAACTCTCGAATAGGGGCTGCAAAAAGTTATCGGTTCACTGTGGCTGGTGTGTTTGAACTCGGCGGGTTACTGGATCTCACCACTGCCTATATTCCTATGCAATATGCCGCTTCAATACTCAAAATGGGCGACGATGTGTCAGGTGTCAGAATTAAAACACAGCAGGTATTTGACGCGCCGAGATTAATCAGAGAGCTGGGATATAGCCAGGAGCAATACCTTTACCTCAATGATTGGACCCGTACTCAGGGGAATTTGTATCAGGATATTCAGCTGGTGCGTGTCGTTATGTATCTGGTACTGGCACTCGTTATCGCGGTTGCCTGTTTTAATATCGTGTCGACCTTAGTGATGGCCGTTCGTGATAAGCAGTCAGAAATCGCCATCTTGCTCACTATGGGAATGAAGCGAATTTCAATTATGAATATCTTTATCGTACAGGGTGCACTAAACGGCCTTTTAGGCTGTGTTATCGGTGGTGGGTTAGGTGTCATTATTGCTGAAAACCTCAGCGTTATCGCCAAGATAATTGAAAATGTTTTGGGCATTCAGCTGCTTTCTGCGGATGTCTACTTTATTGATTTTCTGCCTTCACAGCTGCAACTAACCGATGTGGTTGTCGTGCTATTACTGGCTTTCTTCATGAGTCTTGTCGCGACGCTTTATCCCGCTTGGAAGGCCAGCCAAACGGCTCCTGCATGCGCATTAGCGGGCAGATAGACCACAACACTTCAAAGACAATTTCTTCGGGAGCATCATCTCTTGTGATG
>SDWK01000255.1 GCA_004195335.1 Shewanella sp. | reverse complement strand
GAGGTCATGTACTCACTCATCGGTATTCCAAGACATGATAAAGAGCGCCGTCTCGCCCAAGTAGGGAAAAATTTTGAATTTTTCGGGGCACCGGTTGGGTTGATATTTACCATTGATAAACAAATGGAGCAGATGCAATTTGCCGACCTTGGATTATTGATGCAAAACATTATGTTACTGGCAAGAGAGCGAGGTCTACATACTTGTCCACAAGCAGCGTGGTCAATGTGGCAACAAACAGTAAGAGAGAGAGGCTAGATATCCCTGATAATGAGTTGATATTTTGTGGGATGTCACTTGGTTATGCCGACCCAAATGAAGTAATCAATAACGCCAAATCGAATCGAGAGAATATTGAATCGCTTGTGGTGATGAAAGGGTTCTAAAGCCACAGAAATGAATAAATGGTCCTTGCCTCTAGATCAAAAAGAAAGAGTTACTTAGCAAAAGGCAAGACCTGACCCCTGCTGCATTCCAAACCGCTGCGCGGTTTTCCGGCCGGTTACGGCGGTGTTAGAACTTAGAGGAGAAAAATATGCTTGGGAAGCATCAAGAAGTATATGGAGCGTTTTATCGCTCAACTCATGATAATGAGCACCTGGATACAAGAACAGAACTATTGGTTGGTTTAGCTGCGGCGATGGGCATGAATTGCCAACCTTGCACGAAATATTATTTAGACCAAGCTAAGAAAGCAAGCATTACCAATGGTGAAGTCTCGGATGTTGTAGCTAAGGTAATGGCTGTGAACCAATGGGGTCAGACTCCATTGACTCGGGATTGATCAACGAACCAATGGGGTCAGACTCCATTGACTCGGGATTGATCAAGGTCAGCAGCAGGGTGATATCGGGGCGAAACGCAAGACCCCGTGGCCTTTTCGAGTCCGTGCGCTTAGATATCTTAAATTTTTTTCAAGTTTAGCTGTATATAATGGCCATCATATTAGAGAGAGGTTGGCATGAAATCATTCCTTCGCGAGAACCCCACCATCGCTTTTGGCCTGGGTTTACCGCTGTTACTCGTTGTGGCATTCCTGCTGATTTCCGGGATACCCACCCTGTTGGTAGCGCCTCCGCAATATGGCGTGCTTTACATGACGGAATACAACAATTACCAGAATGGGGTGCAAGTATCCGTCGTTGACCAGAAGGTTAGGGTAATCTACCAGGGTAGTGTGCAGGGCAGCCGGAAACCGCGCCTCTGGCGCTACGACCCAAAAACAGGGGGCGTGAAGGAGATTGGTTTCCTATTGCCACCCGGCCTGGCTCCGGCTGGAAAAACACCCGTTACTCCCGAGGAAGTTTCAAAAACAACTCTGATCGATGTTCCTGATCTTGAAGGACTGAGGTTTGATTCGTCTAGCATTGCACCGGATGGATACGAATTCAGCCTAGGAAGGGATCGTTATTCGGGTGATGTATTCGGCGGTCTGTTTTATTCCTCGCGCTATCGTCATGAAGCGGTACTGACTAAAAATGGGCGCAGCATTCGCTTGCCGAATGCCGTTGGTCGATATTACAGCCGTAACGTCCACTTCATCGGCTGGGTGGTGTCACCATGATTTCGCTACTTGTCCTCATTATCATATTGTTGCTGATTGGCGGAGGAATATGGGGCTGGCCGCTGGTGGCGGGAGTCCTTGGTATATCGAACGTAACCGATAAGCCTGGCGCGATGAAAAATATAACGCAACTCATGCACACTTACGACATCACTCCCGCCGAAGTCGAAACCGCCTTTTATGCGCCTGCCTCTACCTGTTCTGCGTCCAGTCGGCGCAACAAAGGCGATATCGCCAAGACTCTCTTTATCTATCTCGGCGCGATTTTTATTCTTGCAGGCATCAGCACCTATATCGGTATGTTCTGGAATAGCATGGGCAGTGCGATGCGGATTTTTGTGACGCTGGGGGTTGGCTACGTTCTGCTCATTGTTCTTGTTTCCGCTTTGCATGAGAAAAAATTCCCAAGGCTTATTCTACCACTTACGCTCGCCAGCGTGATCATGATGACCAGTGGTTGGTTCGTGCTTATCCACGAGTTGTTGCCGCGCAGCGACGACTGGCATACCGCCGTGCTCTTCGTATTCGGCGTGATGGCCCTGCACCTGAGCGCACTGTTTGGCAGATACCGGCGCACAGTGCTGGCATTCACGTCGCTCTTTTTTGTTTATGGGTTTATACATGTAGGCCTAGATATGCTTGGCGTCCCCATCGCTTATATCGCCATTATTCTTGGTGCTTCGTTGTTCCTGGTTGGTACTGCACTTGAAGACACGCCTCACCCTGTGCTCGTAGAACCCGCTTTGTTGATTGGGATCTGCTGGCTAAACAGTGGCTTGTTCGATCTCGTAGCGGATTTCACCGCCGCTAATTGGGCGAGTCTGATCATTGGCGTGGGTGTGATGTTAACTGCTTACGGTTTGCAGAAAGAGGGGCGGTATCCGCGTCTGACGGGTCTCGGTTATTTCATTGGTTCGATCATGGCCTATAGTGGTTTGTTCGACCTTGTGCAGAACACGTCTGTCGAACTCATCTATCTTGCGGTAACGGCGTCTATTCTGTATGCCTGTGTGGTGCTACAAAGCCGGGCACTGTTGCTGACCACGGTCATTGCGATGCTCGCCTTCATCGGTTATTACTCCGCTGAACATTTCGCAAACTCATTGGGTTGGCCGGTCACACTGGTCCTCATGGGGGTTGCGTTCCTAGGCGTCGGTACAATCGCCATCAAGGTAAAGCAGCGCATCTAGTCCGGCTCGACTATTAACCTGGTGGGTAAATTGGTTCCATACCTATCTGTCAATCGCCCCGTAAATTTGCCGTAGTTGCGTGGAACTGCTTGATTTTATGGGGCTCGTATGGGACTTCGACCCACCTGATTACCCACAAGCCCCGCCACGATGCAGCCGATCTATTCTTTCATTATCCCTGTGGGTCGGTTTCATTCTGACAGAACCCTCAGGGGGTTATCTATGTCGGGATGACGCACCCAAAAAAAC
>SDWK01000253.1 GCA_004195335.1 Shewanella sp. | reverse complement strand
CAGCATCGGGATCTGCCGACATTCTTGCATCGATCGATGTCTGGAAAAGCATCGAAGCTCAGCGGGCCTGCCCATACCGCGACATGCGCGTCTGGGACGCATGCGGTTACGCGGATGGTCCGGATACCCTGCGTTTCGAGGCGGCCGAGTTTGCCGTGTCCGAACTCGGCTTCATCGTAGAAAACAAGCTGATACAGAGCGCGCTCCTGCAAGACCTGGATTCGCTGGATCAGCCGGTCGATTATGAGACGCCGATACGTTCCCTCGTGCGATCGGACAAGCGCCTGCCCCAAACCAGCGCTACCAATAGCTGGAATGCATCATTCGTAATTTTTCGATTATCGAAGACGTTGGAAGATGCTGAAAGGGCGGGCGCGATGCTGGCACGAAAACTTCTATGTTCATTTCCAGTCAGTTTGTGTAGTGGCAGGAAAAAAGTATGGAGGTGCCCGTTGGTCTGGGGCTGTAGCGGATCAACATCAAAGATGGAGTAGCGGTGGCCGGCGCCAAACAAATATTTATCGTCGTTCGTTTTGAACATTAAATCGAAGTTGTTGTTATTCTGGCCAACCACACCAGCACCGTTGTCGAACGTGGAATCCGCGTAACCGACAACATCTATGGACAGCCTGGAGTACCTGCCCGGATCCTCGCAAATATCGACACTCGCCAACACCGACCAATAATCCAGAAATAATAGAAAGTGTTAATGGCATACGTAAACTAATGATAGTACCTTGACCCAGTTGGCTTTCGATTTCGATACTGCCACGTAAACTTTCAACGTTTCGTTTGACCACATCCATGCCAACACCACGGCCTGATAAGCTACTGACTTGTTCTTTTGTGCTCAAACCAGGGTGCATAATCAATTGTAATACTTCTTGGCGTGATAATTTATCGCTTTCTCTGTGCAGACCTTTTTCAATCGCCTTGGCGAGTAATTTATCGGCATCTATACCCCGACCATCATCACTCACTTGAATCACAATATAACCAGAATCATGAAATGCATTTAATGACACTAAACCTTGTACGGGTTTGTTTGCTGCTAATCTATCTTCCGCTATTTCTATACCATGATCGATAGAATTTCGAATTAAATGGGTAAGAGGATCCCCTATTTTTTCGACCACACTTTTATCAAGTTCTGTTTCTGCACCTGAAATGCTCAACTTGATATCTTTACCAATTTCTGACGATATTTCTCTGACGATACGGTTGAATCGTTTAAAGGTATCACCGACTTGAACCATGCGAAGGTTTAGGGCGCGATCTCGAATTTCTTCAACTAATCTTGTCACCACCGAGGTTGATTCAATCAAGTCACTGTTTTTAAATTTTTCTGCGAGTAGGCTATTGCCTTCACTGGCAATAACGAGTTCACCAACGATATTAACGAGTGAGTCTAAAAGCTCAGAATCGACGCGAATAAATTTGCTTTCACGGATTTTACTATCTTTAGCTTGTTGCTGTTTTTTGAGTACTTGGTCGACATTTTCCGGGTGTATCGCTTTATTGTCGACCAAAATTTCGCCAAGTGGTTTTTCAGATTGCTGTTGAAAATTCAGCGCTTGCTCTAATTCTCTTGCTGATAAAATGTGCGTATCAACTAATATTTGACCAATACGATCTGATGAATCGTTTTCTTTTAATTCGGCAATTAATTCACTGTACTGAGATATTTTTGATTGGGGGGGTAATATCCAAACCAACGAATCATCACTAATAAATTGAAATACATCGACAATTTCTTGGCGTTCAGCGTTACTATCAAAGTTAATTTCTAGGCCGACATAACAGGTTTCAGCATCCATTTCATCTGCGGATGGGATGGTATCGGTGAGCGTCACAACATCTAAAATTTCACCTAAATTTGTTAAATACTGTAATAGACTTATAGGATCCATGCCATTGCGAAGCACGTCTTTATCGAACCTTAAAGATATATGCCAGTACTGAGTTGCCACCAATTCATGAGATTCTTTTTCAATAGTGCCGTTGTGATTTGTTTCGCTAAGGTTAGTCTGAATCGTTGTAGTTTCGCAATTTTCTGTTGTTTTAGCCGGATCACTTAATTTTTCAAGTGCTGCGATAAGTGCTTCACTTTGCTGAAGAATGCTTTCATCCAGTTCATTTTGACCAATGTTTTCAACCAGTACTTCAATATGATCTTTGCAATGCATCAGTTGATCGATCAAAGCTGTATTAAGGGAGACATTACCACTACGGACAGATGAAAGTACATTTTCAACTTTGTGAGTGAAATCAATAATATTATCAAGACCAAATAAACCGGCAGATCCTTTAATGGTATGTGCGGCTCTAAAGACTGAGTTGATCATCTCTTCATCAGAAGTATCATCTCTTAAAGCACTTAATGAGGACTCCATTTCTTGAAGAAGCTCAATGCATTCCTCAATAAATATTTCAAGTCCTTGTTCTATCAAATTGTCCATAACATCCTCTTTCGGCAGGCTAACGGGGGAGCACGAGTGGATCGCCAAAGAAACGCACCATATTCATTAATTCGAAAACATTTAATACTGACGCACTATGTTCAATGAAATTAACGTCATGTTGTAAAATATCGGCTTCATTTTTCATCATGATTAATATTTGCAGTCCAGACGTATCTATATCACTTACTTGAGCAAGATTGACATTGACGATGGGGGATGTTCGAAGCAAAGCCAGCAACTCATCTTTCAATTGCGCTGCCGAGTAAATGGTTAACTCAGCGCAAATTGTGACATTTACACCTTGTTTGGTTTGATTAATATCGAGCATCCCTGTCATTCCTATTCCTTGTGCCAGCACCAATATATATCCATAGCGAGGCTATGGATATTGAATTTGTATCATTTTAAAACTCAAAATTTTTGTCCTATATTTGAATTTCTCTAGAGGGGGTAAACATACCCACACCATAAATAATGATATTTATCAGTATATTTCGCTGGATAATATACTGACGCTGTATAGTACCGTCAAAGATGAGAATG
>SDWK01000803.1 GCA_004195335.1 Shewanella sp. | reverse complement strand
CAGTGGTAGCGAGTATCAACCCAGCGTTATTGAACTCAGCCAGTATCGATGGAGTGAACGTCATTGGACTCAATTATTAGAGTCGCCAAGTTACCTGAGTTTGATGTTAAAGGGTAAACAACAAAATTTTTGGCTGGTGCTTAATCTTCAACCCCAGTTAACATTACTCTATCAACAATGGCTTTGGATAGCTGGCGCTCTTGCCTTGCTCTGTATTGTAATCGCCGCCATTGTATATCAGTTGATCCGCTCGACACTTTCACCCTTGCATCGGCTGGCCACAGTTATTGATCAGACCAGTGATTGGTCACTCGATAGTCTCGCGAATTTACAACAGCAGCAGTTATCAGAGCCCACGGCAGATCTGGACGTTTTGCATCAAAGTACTAATCATCTGCTCACAAGGTTGATATCAACCATTAACAGCATGGACAATACAGTCGATGCTATCGCCCACGATCTCAGAACCCCATTAACGCGAATCCAACTAACGACCGAAGCCGTGCTCAGTAGTTCATTAGAAGGCCCCGCGTATCAGCAGCAGCTACAAGATGCGTTGTCAGATTGTGCAGAATCGGCACAACAAACCAGCCAAATGCTAACAACACTGATGGGGATCCATGATGAAATTATTGGCAAACATTCGATAAAAATAGAAGCGATTGAATTAGATGTTCTGCTCAAGCAAGTCTGTTCTTGGTATCAAGAAATGGCTGAAGAAAATAACATCAAAATATCTACCGAAGAGTTAAGTCCCTGTTTAATAACATCCGATCTGGGCCGATTGACACAAGTACTGGTGAATCTTATTGATAATGCATTTAAATACAGCACAGAGGGTGGACATATATCATTGTTATGTCGCAAGGACAAAGAAGGTCAGGTTTTAATTCAGATCCAAGATAGCGGCATCGGTATTGCTAGCGAACACCAGCAATTAATTTTTAAGCGCTTGTATCGGGTTGATAAAAGCCGCAGCACAGCAGGTTATGGGTTGGGGCTTGCTCAGGTCAAAGTCATGCTTGATACTTTGCAGGGTAATATTTCCGTCTCTTCTCAACTAACCAAGGGTTCATGTTTTACTATAATTTTACCTAACAGAAGCCATCGCTAAGTAATCCCTTAATAATTCCTTAACTATGGCTTTTTTGTGAGCAATCAAACACACCAACATAGTAATAAGGCATATAGCTTGCTATAACATCAGTAGCTATTTAAATGGATGCCTTCAATATGATTACATTATCTCCTGAGCAATGCCGCGTTATTGGCGTAATGCTAGAAAAAGAAACCACCACGCCAGAACAATATCCACTTTCGCCAAACGGCATTCTCATCGGCTGCAATCAAAAAAGCAGTCGTGAGCCAGTGATGTCTCTTTCTGAAGGGGATGTTCAAAATATCATTGATGAACTAGTACAAATGAACCAGCTCATGGTTGATCACAAAGCATCTGCTCGTGTAAATAAATACTTTCATCGTTTCTGTAATACCGAATTTGGCAGCTTACAATTCACGCCTCAGCAAAGAGCCATTATTTGTGTTTTATTTTTAAGAGGTCCACAAACGCCAGGTGAAATAAGAACGCGTACTAATAGACTGGCTGATTTTGCTGACGTTAGTGAGGTTGAAAACACCCTAAATCAATTGCAGGACTTAAACGGCCAAATTTTGGTAAGAAAACTAGAACGTGAGCCAGGAAGACGAGATTGCCGCTATGTGCATTTACTGACTGAATTTAATGAAAGCAGCTTGGCTCAACCGGCCATTACTCAAACTGAAGTAGTGCCTTCAGGAGAGCAAAATCAACTCGCGCAAAGAGTTACCGAGTTAGAGCAACAAGTTGCTTCATTATCGGAACAAGTAGCTATGTTAACTGAGCTGTTCGAAAGCGAGTGACTATTGATTTAGGGCTAAACAATGCACTTTGATGCCGCTAGGTTATCGTTTCTAACGACTCCAGCACTGAATTAAACACGCTAGCTATATTTCAATGGATTTTATTATGACAGACCCAAAAAACGATAACACTGAAAGCCTAACCAACACCATTACCGATACAGCACAGCAAGCTGTCGATCTCCCTGCTGAATTATTACGTCATGAAATTGAACAAGCGTCAGCAATTTATAAAATAGTTATCGACTTCTTTACCAACTATAGCTTTCAACTGGTTGGTGCCTTACTGATATTTTTATTGGGGTTCTATGTTGCGGGTAAAATAGCTAAAGCAGTATTACGCCTTTGTGAGAAACAAAAACTTGATGTTACCTTAAGCCGCTTCCTCGCCAGTACCACCAAAATGGTAGTGATTGTCATGGTAAGCATCATAGCCTTAAGTAAACTTGGCATTAGTGTTACGCCATTTGTTGCTGCTATAGGAGCAATTTCTTTAGGTGCTGGTTTGGCGTTGCAAGGTTTATTAGCCAATTACGCGGCTGGTTTTAACATCATTATTACCCGCCCTTTTGTTGTTGGCGATACCATTGAAGTACAAGGCGTTACGGGCATAGTTAAAGAGGTACAATTAGCTTTTACCATTCTTGAGGATGAAGATTCAGCCGAGATCACCATTCCCAATAAACATATTGTTGGTGAAGTGGTACTTAACTCTAGAAAAGATACTTTATTGAAACTCTCTGTCGGTATCTCCTATCAAGACAACCCTATCGAGGTTGTAGCGCTCATTGAAGACACTTTAGCGAAGCTTGATTTATATACTGACGAAGTACGTATGCAAGTAGGTATTGATGACTTTGCTGACAGCGCTATCACCATTGGTATTAGACTTTGGATACCCACAACAAACTTATACGCAGCCAAATATAGCGCCTATAAAGCGATTTATTTAGCGTTTGAACAAGAAAAAATCACCATTCCGTTCCCACAGCAAGATATTCATCTTATTGAGCCAAAAGGCCTTAAACAAGCTTAATAGATAAGCTTTAAGGCTGTCTCTTATACACATCT
>SDWK01000797.1 GCA_004195335.1 Shewanella sp. | reverse complement strand
CTATCCTGTAGCAGAGAGATGTGCAAACGAATTCGTTTCTTTACCCATGTGTCCAGAGTTGAGTGTTGAGCAGATTGAATATGTATCACATCAGATAAGAGAAGCTTTTGATGGGGGGCGGTGAAGTCGATGCGTAAGTGCTGCAAGGTTCATAATCCGTTGGAAATTGAAAGCTGGCCCGTTCTTTTGTTCCCGGCCGTAAATAAAAAAGGCAGATATTATTGGGGCAGATGAAATCATACAAACAATTATAATTGGAGTTTGCCGAAAATGGGAAAAAAAACAGGTGCCATAATTACGGGGGGAGATTTCCAGGCTTTAGGTGTGGTCAGGACGCTAGGGATGAAGGGTGTCCCTGTGATGGTGCTGGATAACGGACCATGTATTAGCAAATATTCAAAGTACTGCAGCGCCTTTGTTAAATCCCCTTCAATAACCGATGAAGAATCATATATTGACTTTCTTGTCGATCTCGCCAAGACCCGGAAGGTTGAAAATTGGGTACTTTATCCTAATTGTGACTATTCGGCGTACATCCTTTCGAAAAATAAGAAAGTATTAAGTGATTACTATAGAGTCACAACCCCAGGCTTCGAGGCGGTTGAAATTGTCTATGATAAAAAAAGAACCTATCAATTGGCCGAAAAATCAGGAATACCGATACCAAAAACATACTATTCAGGTTCAATCGAAGAGCTTATCAGTCAGGAAATTGAATATCCCGTGATAATAAAGCCAGCTATAAAAGAAAATTTTTATAGGAAGGTTAAGGTGAAGGCCTATTTGATTGAAAATAAGGAAAAGTTGATTGAAATTTATGACTATGTTTCTACCATAATAGAGTCTTCTGAAATTCTTGTTCAGGAATATATACACGGAGGAGCTTCAAATCTTTATTCTGTATGCCCATTTTTTAAAGATGGGAAAATATTGACCTGTATCGTCGGTAGAAGGCCCAGGCAGCATCCGATGGATTTTGGGCACGCTTCAACTTATGCCGAAATAGTTGATATCCCGGAAATAAAAAGCATTGCCGAAAATTTTCTGAATTTGGTTGGATACTATGGGATCGGCGAGGTGGAGTTCATGTGGGATGAGAGGTCCGGGCAGTTCAAGCTGATAGAGGTAAACCCCAGAGTCTGGGGATGGCACACCCTGTCCATAGCTGCCGGTGCGGATATGCCATATCTTTTGTATCAGGACTCTCTTGGGGAAGCGATTGACATACAGGCGACGATGAAAAATGCCAAGTGGGTTCGCTTGTTGACCGATACTCCGACGGTTCTCATTGAAATGTTAAAGGGTAACTTGAGGCTAAGAGACTACATTAGGTCTATGCGGGGGAAAAAAGAATTTGCGGTTTTTTCGTTAAGAGACCCTTTTCCGTTTTTGGTTGAAATTGTTTTGTCACTGTATTTGTTGAAGAAGAGAGGTTTTTAGGCCATGGGAATATATTCCGCTATTTTAGGGATTTTGTTGAGCTTTATAGTTCTAGGACCCCTAGCGGTTAAGTGGGAATTGGACAGGCGTATTTCATTTGTTTCAATTACTGTTATTGGAGCATTGAATGGTGCAATTCTTTTGGTATTTGATAGTGTAGTTTCTTTAGGTGTGTTTCAATTATTTATTGTCGGAGTTGTTGTTGTTATTTCACTGGCCGCAACCAGTCTATTATATCGATTTTATCGAGATCCAGAACGTTCAATAACGTTAGATGAGAAAAGCATACTTTCGCCCGCTGATGGGATTGTCAAGTATATAAAGAGAATTGAAGAGGGCGAGATACCTGTCTCAGAGAAAATGGGGAAAACGTATTCAGTCGCAGAATTTACTCAAACAGAAGACCTGTCTGGAAGTGGGTACATTGTTGGGATATCGATGTCCTTTCTTGATGTTCATGTGAATCGGGCTCCGCTGTTTGGTGAGATCGAAACGGTAGAGCAAATCAGGGGTACTTTCTCATCTTTAAAAAATTTGGAGGCCCTATTTCTGAATGAAAGAGCGGTCATTGTCTTAAGAAATAGTGAATTCAGGCTTGGGATTGTTGAAATTGCATCCAGATTGGTAAGAAGTATTGTTCCATTTGTTAAGGCAGGCCAGTTTGTTCAGCAAGGAGAACGGATCAGCATGATTCGATTTGGATCTCAGGTCGATCTGATAATTCCAAGCATGCCGAGTTTGGTGATGAATGTTTCTGTTGGAGACAAGGTCAAGGCAGGACTTAGCATTATTGCGTATAAAGAAGAAACCAGTTTGAAGAACTAAGGCGATTAGGATGCATGGAATCTTTGTCCATACCGAATGTAGATAGGGCTTAATTATATGATGACAAGGGATTTATACTACAGGGTTAAGCCATTTATCCCCAGGTACTTACAAGTAAGCCTGCGGCAACGATTGATAGCGAATCAGGTTCAAAGGTTCCGGGATGTTTGGCCTATCGATAACCGCGCCGGTGAGGCCGCGAAGGGTTGTCGGGGATGGCCGGAAGGCAAGCGTTTCGCCCTGGTGCTTACCCATGATGTCGATACGGCTGTCGGGCAGGATAAGGCATTGGCACTGGCGCAGTACGAGGAGGAGATGGGGTTTCGTTCAAGTTTTAATTTTGTGCCAGAACGTTACCCCGTGGCGCTCGATGCATTGGACAAGTTGAAGGCCAAGGGGTTCGAAGTGGGCGTTCACGGGTTCAACCATGATGGAAAGCTCTACAGTAGTCGAGAGGTGTTTCTTGAGAGATCTAAACACATTAATCGTTATCTCAAGGATTGGGGAGCTGTCGGTTTCCGGTCACCTGCAATGCACAGCAACTCGGAATGGATTCATGATCTCAATATTGAATACGATTCATCGACCTTTGATACCGACCCTTTCGAGCCATACCCTGAGGGCGTAGGAACGATCTTGCCCTTTCAAGTGTTGGGACCACGCGGTAGCTATATGGAGTTACCTTACACCTTGCCTCAGGACTTTACTCTTTTTGTACTCATGCAACACAAAAACATAGAAATTTGGAAGC
>SDWK01000030.1 GCA_004195335.1 Shewanella sp. | reverse complement strand
GATATAAATTTCACTACAAAAATATACAGAAAAAGCCACTACATGAGTGGCCTTGACTGTAACGAACTTAACGCGATTATTTTTTCGCGTTAGACTCTTCGACTCGGCTCTTAAGCTTTTGTCCAGGTCTGAAAGTCACGACTCGGCGAGCTGAGATTGGAATATCCTCGCCTGTTTTCGGGTTCCTTCCCGGTCTTTGATTCTTATCTCTAAGGTCAAAGTTGCCAAAGCCAGATAACTTGACCTGCTCACCACTTTCGAGTGCTTGACGAATTTCTTCGAAAAACGTCTCTACCATCTCCTTTGCCACACGCTTGTTCATTCCTAGCGTTTCAAAAAGATGCTCTGCCATTTCGGCTTTGGTAAGTGCCATATTCTTTAATCCCTCAACAGTGCGTTGAACTCGGACTTGAGAGCGGAAACCACTAAATCGACCATCTCAGCTATCTCTTTTTCTTCAAGTGTACGAGTGTTGTCTTGTAATGTAAGTGCGATGGCTAGGCTCTTTTTGCCCGGCTCAACACCTTTACCTTGGTATACGTCGAATAAGTTTAAGCCAACCAACTGATTTTGGCCAACTTTTCTTATCATTTTTACAACATCTCCGGCAAAAACACTATCATCAACTACGATGGCAATGTCACGACGGTTAGCAGGAAACTTAGATACAGTCTGGGCTAGCGGTATGCAGGCATGTAATAAAGCGTCCAATTCGAGCTCAAAAACAATTGTTTTACCATTGAGTCCAAAAGGCTTTTCTAAGCTTGGATGTACCGCTCCAATGATACCAATGACTCGATCATTCCTTAATATTTCAGCACATTGCCCCGGATGAAGAGCTGGATGTGTTGCACTTCTTAAAGTAAATTCAGCATCGGAAACGGTCAAACCGATAACGGCTTCCAGGTCACCCTTAAGATCGAAGAAATCGACCGTTTTAGACTCCATTGACCAATGTTCATCATTTTGGTTACCTGAGATAACCGCACCTAACATAGCTTGCTGACGAACTTTTGATTCTGCAGTGTTATCAGGAACAAAGCGTAAACCGGTCTCGAATAAACGAACACGGTTTTGCTGACGGCTCTGGTTATAACCCACGGCACCTAAAAGACCGGTAAACATCGACAGTCTCATCGCCGACATCTCAATAGAGATTGGGTTCGGTAATATCATCGCCTCTTCATCTGGATGAACTAAGTTTTGCAACTTAGGATCGACGAAGCTATAAGTCACCGCTTCCTGGAAACCACGGGCAACAAGCATGCTGCGAACACGTTTTAAGCTGATAGCTGATTCTTTATGAACAGGCATGCTTAGCGACGCTACAGGGGCGATGTTAGGGATATTGTTGTAACCGTAGATACGAGCCACTTCTTCAATCAAGTCTTCTTCGATAGCCATGTCGAAACGATACGTTGCGGTCGTGACGTCCCAGCTATCTGAATTGAATGTGACTTCGAAACCCAGACGCTCAAGGATCTCTGTGACTTCAGCATCACAGACATGATGACCCAAGATGCGGTCAAGCTTGCTGCGACGTAATACGATTTCAACAGGCTTAGGCAGATGTTCATCTGATTTAGCTTCGACAACAGGACCCGCCTCGCCGCCACAGATATCGAGAACCAAACGTGTCGCTCGGTCCATGACTTTATGCTGCAGCTCAGGATCAACGCCTCGCTCGAAGCGATGTGAAGAGTCGGTATGCAATCCAAGACGACGCGCCTTACCTAAGATAGCTAAAGGTGCAAAGAAAGCACATTCGAGCATAATATCCTGAGTATCGCTGTTCACCCCTGAGAATTCGCCACCAAAGACACCAGCAAGCGCCAGAGACTTCTCTTGATCGCTAATGACTAAAGAGTCTGTAGGTACCGTGATCTCTTTACCATCAAGCAGTGTGAGCTTCTCATCACCACTTCCCATGCGTACTTGAATGTCACCCGCTATTTTAGCAAGGTCAAATGCGTGCATAGGCTGACCAAATTCGATCAACACGTAGTTAGTAATATCGACAATAGGATCTATTGAACGAATACCACTACGACGCAACTTCTCTTGCATCCAAAGTGGAGACTCGGCTCTCACGTTAACGTTTTTAACGACACGACCTAAATAACGTGGACAAAATTCCGGCGCCTGCAGATCGATCTTAATAGCGTCATCAATCGTAGCGGTAACCGCTTCCCAGCTAGGCTCGGTCACAGACTGACGGTTTAACACACCGACTTCTCGGGCAAGACCTGCCATACCAAGACAATCTGCACGGTTAGCGGTCAGGTCCACATCAATGATGGCGTCATTAAGGCTTAAATAATCGCGAAGGTCTGCACCAATTGGCGCATCGAGTGGTAGTTCGAGAATACCATCGCTTTCAACATTGATGCCTAGCTCACCATATGAGCAAAGCATACCAAACGACGGCTCACCGCGTAATTTGGCTTTCTTAATTTTAAAATCACCGGGTAATACTGCACCGACCATAGCCACCGCAACTTTAATGCCCAGACGACAGTTAGGTGCGCCACAAACAATGTCGATCAACTCATCTTCACCGACATTGATCTTCGTTACTCGTAGCTTATCGGCGTCCGGATGTTGACCACATTCGACAACTTCACCAACGACGACACCAGTAAACTCACCGGCAACACTTTCAATACCATCCACTTCCAAACCAGCCATGGTGATTTGATGGGATAATTCTTCACGGCTAATGTTTGGGTTTACCCACTCACGAAGCCAAGATTCACTAAATTTCATGCTAATACTGCTCCGTTATTTAAATTGCTTGAGGAAACGTAGGTCATTTTCAAAGAAAGAACGCAGATCGTTAACGCCGTAACGCAACATTGACAGACGCTCAACACCCATACCAAAAGCAAAACCAGAGTATTTTTCAGGATCGATGCCAACACTGCGCAGCACATTTGGATGCACCATGCCACAGCCAAGCACTTCAAGCCATTTGCCGTTTTTACCCATAACATCAACTTCAGCCGAAGGCTCTGTAAACGGGAAATAGGAAGGACGGAAACGGACTTCTAAGTCTTCTTCAAAGAAGTTGAGTAAAAAGTCATGCAATATGCCTTTAAGCTCAGCAAAGTTGACGTTTTCAGCAACCAACAAGCCTTCAACCTGATGGAACATCGGGGTGTGAGTCTGATCATAATCGTTACGATATACACGACCTGGAGAGATAATACGCAGGGGTGGCTTCTCATTTTCCATCGTACGGATCTGTACACCGGAAGTCTGAGTGCGCAACATCACCTTTGGATTAAAATAGAACGTATCATGATCGGCACGAGCTGGGTGGTGCTCTGAAATATTCAAGGCATCGAAATTGTGGAAGTCATCTTCGATTTCCGGGCCTTCCTTGACACTAAAGCCAAGTTCACCAAAGAAGGTTTCTATTCTTTCAATTGTGCGAGTCACAGGATGAAGTCCACCGTTGTCGATACGACGACCCGGTAGTGAGACATCAATGCTTTCTGCTACAAGTTGTGCTTCAAGCTCTTTTGCCTTCAGATTGTCTATTCGTTCAGACAGCTGCTTTTGTACTGCTTGTTTCGCCTGATTAACAGCTTGGCCAAATACCGGTTTTTCGGCCGGACTTAGCTTCCCCATCATCTTCATCATGTCGGTAATTTTACCTTTCTTTCCAAGGTAATCGACACGAAGCTCATCAAGGGCTTTTAAATCTTCGGCCCCTTCAATGGCAGCTAAGGCCTGTTCTACGATCTCTGTTAACTCTGACATCTTATCTTCCAGTGCGTGCGACCCATTGGCCGTGACTTTGTAGTACTAGCTAATTTTCTTTATGAAAATAGAAAAAGACACGAATTTTACGTGACATCTATCCTTTTGACCAGTGCAAATTAACAGTTTTATCCGTTAACCCCCTATTTTAGCGAGATCTTTAGTGTCTAAAGGACATAATTTGAGCAGGCAGTTGTTATCATTTAATTAGCAGAAGGTTACCGATTTGCTCGCGTTAAGTAATATAGCAAGGTAACATCTACTCTGTATCTTATAATTAAACATAATAACAAGAATCAATGCGCAAATACTAAGCAAAACTTAGCATTATTACGCCTAAATACTATCCATGGTTGCGCCATCGATAAATAATTAATTAAGATCACCGACAGAGAGAGTTTTATGAAAGAAGTTAAATTCCGCTGGATAGATCAATACCTTATCCATATGACCCTGAAAACCAAATTTGCTGTTTTAGCTATCGTTCCCATCTTCACTCTAGTTGGTCTGGCATTTATGCTGAACAGCCAATTTGAATCGGAGCTGCTTAATACGCATAACAAGGCAAGCCTGAACCAGGCTCAAAGTGTAAATTCAGTGGTTGATATCAGTTATGACTTTATTCCTGAGTCACAACGTGCAGAATATCTGCAGAAAATTAACCGGGTCGCCAATACTAAACTCATCAGCAAGCTTGATGGCAAGAGCGAACGCCTCGCCCGTCAAGGTGGCGGTAACCTTGATACCTCCTCTGGTCTTCAGTCAGTCAGTAAAGTCAGTAACAACCAATTAGTCTCGACCTCGACCCTTGCCCCTCTCGAGAGTCTCGCCGATAGCAACCATTGGTTATCTGTTGTGATGTCCGTCGCGTTCATGGTTGTGATCATTTTAATCACGGGTTATTACATCTCGTCATTTGTCGGGGGGGCACTCTACACCAGTGTAATGGCCCTTAAGCGAGCCGCCGACGGCGATCTCACCAGTCGTCTCAACTTTTTTGAAGTTAAGGACGAGTTCAGTTTACTGGCAATCAGCATAGATACACTGGTCGAAAGACAACATATTCTGGTCAAACAGATCACACAGGCCAGCACACAGATCCGTCAAGTCGTGCAATCATTCAGACAAAATGCTCAAGAGGGTCAATCTCTGGCTGCCAATCAGCGCCAGCATCTGGACTCTCTCGCCACCGCTATGGAGGAGATGACAGCAGCTGTCATCGAGGTTGCCAGAAATGCCGAACAGTCTTCGGCTGAAACTCAGGAAGCCAATACCCAGGTCGATGCTGGTTCGAAAGATATCGAAACCACTGTCGTTGCTATCGGTGGTTTATCCAACGAGATCGCAAACGCGTCTAGCGCCGTCCACGATCTCAATGAGAATGCGGCCAAGATTGATGAAGTGGTAACCACCATCAACGCCATTTCTCAGCAGACCAATTTACTGGCATTAAATGCAGCGATTGAAGCGGCTAGAGCAGGTGAACAAGGACGCGGTTTTGCTGTCGTCGCCGATGAGGTCAGAACCCTTGCGGGTCGAACTCAGTCCGCGACAGTCGAAATAAAATCCATGATTGAGGCGCTCCAATCTGGTGCACAAAACCTGACCATGGTGATGAAGCGCACCGTTGATAAAGCCGAAGACGGTAAAAAACATGTACTTGATACTGGTGAAGATCTAAAAGCCATTGCACATCACAGCACCAAAGTTATGGAGATGAGTGTGCTCATTGCGACCTCGGCAGAGGAGCAATCATCAGTCGCCAATGAGATAGCATCAAACTTAATGGAGATCCGTAATCAGTCACATAATATGGAACAATCGGCAAATGAGTCAGTTTCCGGTTGTGACGAGCTGCATGCGACAGCTGAGCAGTTAGATGACCTGCTGGTTGGCTTGAAAATCTAGTCATTTAGACAAGAGATTGATACTAGCTCGGCACGAACAGTTTAATTAGACGTTAGCGTTAAACTGTTCGTGTTATTCAACTCAGTATTTAACAGCAGCCCTCAGATGACCCGACTTACTTTTAGTCTAAGAGCTAGTTTAAACGTTAACATTGAAAGTTAACCATTCTCTGGCATCATATAAGGATTGAAAAGATATATGGGTAACTCCAGGATCAATAGATCACCGATAAAAGCCCCCCACTGGAGTGATAGTTTACCGGTCAAATTTACTTTTATTCAGTTTATTATCGCCTCTCTCATCATCATATCCAGTGTCTGGATACTCTTTAGCATACAGAAAAGTCATCAACTGCAAGCACAGGTAACCTTAAGCCAGAACCAAGGCTTAGCCATTGTCGCTAGACTGCAACAAACAACGTCAAAAATAGAAAGTCTGGCTGTGTCTATCGCCTCTTTAGGTGAAATATACCGCCATGACAGCCAAGTATTGTTGAAGTCCATTCCTGCATTGCTGGACAAGAATGGAAAGTATGATCTGATCTCTGGCGGTGGGATCTGGCCCGAACCCGGTAACTTCGACGAAAAGAAACAACTCGACAGTCTTTTCTGGTCAAGAAACAAGGCGCTGGAACTGGAATTGGTCGATGACTATAACAGCTTAAACGGTCCCGGATATCATTCAGAAAGCTGGTACAAACCAACTCGATTTTACCCCAGTGGCACCACTTTCTGGTCTGAAACCTATGTAGACCCTTTTACCAATAAATCGATGATCACAGCCTCTGTACCTATGTGGGCTGAACATCAATTTATGGGCGTGTCTACGGTTGATGTAACACTGTCGGGTTTAGGCCATTTTTTTCACCAAGCGATGAACGTTAACCAAGGTTATATGTTTGCTCTCGATTACAGTAATGCTGTGTTGGCGGCCCCAAAAGAGGATGACCGAAACCAAATATTTAACAAGCAAGCTCTGTTTAAACCTTTTGCCAATTTCACTGCCAATCACCCTGCATTTGAATCAATCAATGAAAGCTTGATGGAAATCGATGAAAAAATGATTAAAGAGTCACTGGAGAACCCTGCCTATAATCAACTTCAGCTGGCCGACCTAATGAACACAACTCATTATTCTCACAGAGAAAAACTCGCCGCACTCATCAACCTAAATGCGAAAGGTAAGCCTAAATCGACCTTGTTAATGGCCTCCTTCGAGCTTGCGCACGACCCTATTCTCGGTGAGCCTACATTAGTCTCCATCTTTATGATGCCAAAAACATTTTGGAAAATAGTACTCGTCACGCCACTGTCTCCAATGAATGATAAAGCTAACATCATCGCTGCCAGAATGGGACTCTATCTACTGATCATGCAACTGGCGGCACTGATTTTACTATTTATGCTTCAGCATAAGCTGTTCATCAGACCCATTTCAAGAATGGTCAATGCACTGCAGGGGAATCAACTGGCTAAATTGGAGCTAGAAGCCACGATAAGTAAAGACGAGTTGGGACAATTAGCCAAAGCGTTTATCTCTCGAAGTCATCAATTAGAGGTGGCTTTCGCCAGTCTGGATGCCAGTAATTTAGCCTTAGAGGAGCAACTCACCGTTCAAAGGATTGCTCAAACAGAATTAAAATTGCGAAAGAAACAGCTTAACTCACTGCTCAACTCATCACAGAACCTCATCAGCATCAAAGATATCGATGGTTCTTATATCTTAGTCAATGACAGATTTTGCGAAGTTATCGGTATTGAACGTCACAATGTCATAGGAACCAAGGATAGCCAGATTTTTCCGGCTCATATTGCCGAGTTAATTTTGAAACACGATAACATCACCTTAAAGACACAAAGTCCACAGACCTTCGAACAGCCTATCCCTACGGCGCAAGGTGAAATCGTTTATCAAGTCACTAAGTTTCCGATTAAGGATGATGATGGCACCATGACTTCGATAGGCAGTATGGCGTTTGAAATAAGTTCGCAAAAAAGAATCAGTCAAGAGTTACATGACAAGAATAAATCGCTCAATTTAGAACTTGCCAATTATTCACATCAGCTATTGATGGCTAAACAAGAGAACAAACAGCAGCAAGATAAGACTAACCAACTCGAATTAACCATCAATAAGCTCAATAATTTGCAACGTGTGGAGCTCAAAAATCATGAGCTATTTCCACAACTGTTCGCAACCTTGATAAAACAGCATACCCAAGAGCAAGACACCTTGCTGTCACTCATTTGTAACGATGAAGTGGGAGTTCGTCAGGATAATTATGATGAGATAGTCGCTCATTTCACCGAGCATACCGATAAATTACGCCATTTCCAGCATCTGATTGTGAGTAAAGACATGGCAATTAAATCGATTAACCTGTCGCACTATTTATCACATTTTCTTGTTGTTATGGCTCAACGGCTCACCGAACAAGAGATACAAGTAAAGGTCATTTGTGATAGTAGATTATGTATCAATCGCTCTTCATGGGATCTGTTACTCATATTTTACTCCTTGATCAATAACTGTCTTGCTCATGCTTTCACAGCACAACAAGAACTCAAGCAAGTTTTGATAAAGGTCGAACAGCGCGATGCTAACTTGATCATCATAGTAGAAGATAATGGCCAGGGGATCCCTGACGAAAAACTAGCAGCCCTGAACACACAACTTGGCTCAAATGCCGATTCCGGTACGCTGTCGAGTTTAGATGCCTGGGTAACATCAGAACTCAGCGGCACATTAGAAGTCAAATCGGAACTCAACAAATTTACCCGGGTGATCTGTACGTTTCCATTTAAACGTTAGTAATATTGCATCAAGTATGTAATCGCTGAATGGACAGATATTTAATGCAATTGGTATAATTGTCACAAGCAACAAAAAAGGTGCTTAAAGCACCTTTTTCTCTGAAGAAGAGCAAGTGAATTTTATTGCTCAGAACTAGAGCGAAACATCGACCATATAATGGCCCTGTAACCAATTTCGACCGATAAGAAATTTATAACTCATCTTACTGCGATCTCTAAGGTTAACCTTTACTTTATACTCTTGCCCCGGTTGGCCTACAGTCAACTCGACCATATACCGTATTTCACTGCCTTGAGCATTGCGGATCAATGAGGTTTCAACGATCATGGCATTGACCCGATGAGACTCCCCTTTTTCATTTTCGGTGGTAAAGCTCAAGCGTTTACCGATATTCTTCTCCATATCCTGCTCACCATGCTCCACCTTAAGATCGACAGCATGGAGTGAGTTCTCTACAGCTCCGGTGTCGATACGGGTTTCAAAAGTAAGACCCGATTCAAGGATACTAATTGGCGCTACAGGCCCTATGATTTTCTTTTCTGACACATCGACTATGTATTTATCTTTAAGCCAATTACGGCCAATGAGTAACTTATAATCCATATGACTTCTATCCCTGAGGTTAACCCAGACTTTTCTCTCTTTGTCCTGGAAACCGATATTAAGGTCAACCATATAGCGTGTTTCCCTGCCCTGAGAGTTACTCACAGTGGAGGTTTTAACAATTTTAGCCTGCAGACGTTTCTGTTCACCGTCTTCATTCTCTGTGGTGAAAGACAAGGTTTTGCCCACATTGTCTTTCATCTTCTTTTCACTGCCTCCTTCTACTTCCAGGTCGAAAGCATGAAGAGAGGTATTCACCGCACCCGTGTCTATTCTGGCTTCATAACTTAATCCAGCCTGTTCGACCGACATCAGCTCAGATGACCCTATGATGACCTTATCTCCGGCCCAACCAGTCGTTGCAACGAGTAACATACAAAAGCCAATTTTTTTTAGCATTCTAAATTCCTAATGTTAATACCTAATGTTAATACCTAATGTTTAATACCTAACCCGATACTACACAAGACACATAGGCAAAAGACGATATTCAGGCCTTTTTTACCTGACATTTAATATTGTTCCTACATAAAAATGCCGGCACCAAGCCGACACTTAACTAACCATTAAAACTTACAATTAAAATTTAACTCAAACTACTTCACTGGTCTCAGTCTCATTTATCCATTGTGTGGCAAGTCCTGCCTCACTTCGCTCGAACACCTTAACCGGACAGGGGATCATATAGGCTAATGCATGCGCCATCCCGGCGACCAATCGACTATCGGTAATAAACACCACCCGATAAAAATCTGTTAAATGAAATAGACCGAGTTTTGCATCATCCCAGAGGGTTCCAACAGAGATCCCTTCAAAAGCGTCATCAAACTCGTACCATAGTTTAATACAAGCATGATCTTTCAATTTCTCTTCGATAATCGGCAACAAGTGTTCATCATAATCTGCACCAGTGACCACTCCCGACGCCCTTATAGCGACCGTATCATGGTCAAAGCCATTTAGTAATTCAAGCATCGCGCACTCCTTGCATCAGCTAACCGAGGAAATAAGAAATTAGTACACAAAATGAAATACAAACAAACTAAAAAGAGTGGCAGTACAGAAGCAATGACAGACATGAAGGCTTCTACATACACCCTCGTTATAATACTTGAGGTGTCGTGAAAATTGTACGCCTAACCAGACAAGTATAAATGGAATAAAGGGCAAAGTGATCACAAACGGAAAGAAGCCCCACCCTAAACC
>SDWK01000179.1 GCA_004195335.1 Shewanella sp. | reverse complement strand
ACCTGAGTGCCGTTAGGGGCGTTGGGTTTAAAGGCCAACATGGAATTTAGCGACTTTGCGCGTTCTTTCATAATACCTAAACCAAAATGACCCTGCTGCTCCAGGTTCTTTGGCAGACCCTTACCATTATCCCAAATTGCCAGTTTGATCTTGTCATCTTCTTTAACCAGATTGACTCCGGCTAAGCTTGCATCTGCATGTCGGTGTACATTCGATAAACTCTCCCGAATGATCTGCAGTACGTGTATTTCTTGATTTGCTGTCAGATAATTTTGCGGTATTTCAAATTTTAATTCAATGCCATGTTGGCACTTTTCGGCAAACTCTGCCACTGTGCCTTGTAGGGCATTTTCGAGGGAGGGATCATCGAGTTTGAGCCTGAAGGTGGTGAGTAATTCCCGTAACTGCAGGTAGGCATTATTTAAACCCTGCTTGATATCATC
Organism: Shewanella sp.; assembly: GCA_004195335.1. Lineage (GTDB taxonomy): Bacteria > Pseudomonadota > Gammaproteobacteria > Enterobacterales > Shewanellaceae > Shewanella. The sequence continues at coordinate 2,584 of SDWK01000179.1, read as the reverse complement.
GATGGTTTCATTGACTTGCTCTTCCGGGAGTCCTTTTTGCATTTTCCGCGTTAACAGACTCATCTGCACCTTAAGAAACGAGAGGGACTGGGCCAGTGAGTCATGGAGTTCTCTGGCAATAACGGCCCGTTCCTCGGCAATGAGTAGCCTATTTTCGGTGTTTTTCTTCTGCTCTAATTCGATAGCGGTCGCCACTATGTCTGCCATGGCTTGCAATAGCTGTTTCTGCCAGGCTTCTGGCGTCTCATATTTAGGCACTTGCCATACGATGTCGCCAAAAAAACGGCCCCGTTTCTCTAACACAAACTGGTGAACATCCATGTGTTGATGATCTATGGTGTTGGTTTTTGCCTTGTAAAAAACAAGATTATTGATGCTCTTTTCACAGAGCACGATTGAGACTTTACCGAAGCCAAGTACTTGTTCTAACTCCTGGATTATTTTCTGATCGATCTGATGATATTCATAGTTAGATAAGTTACGTGCGGCCCGGTACAGGACTTCCAGAGATTGGTTGCTCTGGGTGAGTTCTTGGGTCTTTTTATCGACCCGGTCTTCAAATTCCTGATAGGTATTTTCAAGTTGTTTTGACATATGAGCGATGGTGCGCGAAAGCACACCTAACTCATTGTCGGCGATATGGTCGATCTTGATATTAAAGTTGCCTTTACCCGCTTCTGAGGCGACTCTGACCAGCTGTTTCAGCGGTATTATCAGCGAGCGGTTGAGTTTAAATAGTACAAACGCGCTGACGATAAGAATTGAGAATAGGGTGATCCCCTGAATTAAGCGTAACAAGCTTAGCTTTGTTTCCGACTCCATTTGTAACAAGTTAACCAGTTCGTCAATTTTGACGGTAAAGCGATCGAAGTCATCAACTGACGTAGTGTGCGGAGATTGCTTGATCGAATCCCAGAGTGACAATATTTTTTGATGTTGATTGATCACTTCCGGGTTATCTATGGTACTGGCTATCCCGCCAAAGAACAGGTGTGACAATTTGTTTTCAAAGACCTGGATCTCTTGCTCAAGAATGGGCCAGCTATCATCTTGCGGTATTAAATTAGCCCGTGAGACCCGTATTGCCTGCATCCTCATTGCGCCGGCACGGTTAATCTGTTCTGCATCACCGCTGAGACTCTCGGTCACTAAGATCGAAGAGATCATGCTAAACAGGCCTAAGGTAATGATAATGGCCATAAATTGACCTGCGGTAGCAATGAGTGAAGAGCTGCTCGTTGGATCGTCGATATAGAGTGATTCGCCAAGGTTTTTTTTAATTTTCATATTGCCAACTTCACCGTTAACCAGTTGTTACGCCAATGGTCATTTGTTTGGTTTATGTTACTACTACTTAATAGTTTCGAGTACTCATATTCTCAGATAAAAAACAACTAACCCACTATAACTCTTTTTAATTCAGTATGTTGCATGATTATTCGGACTAGTTCTTTAGTAGTAGTTTTGTGTGAGCTACTGCAAACTTGCGAGTGCAAGTATGATCTGGATCAACTTGCAATTATATCGTGGTGATACCTTCATCCTCGCAATAACAATATTTGAATGTCAACTAACAAATTATCGCATTCAATAAAGCAGAATAAATTTAAGAATGTTTTCGCCTCTAATTCAGTCAGGACACGAAATAGAGAATTACCTTATGATCAGTTGGAGAAAATAATGTCTGATATCAAAAAATGGGACGTAGAAGATCCCAAGTTTTGGGACAGTGAAGGGAAGAAAGTTGCCAACCGCAACCTTTGGATCTCTATCCCAAGTTTGTTATGTGGTTTCGCAGTATGGCTATACTGGGGCATCATCACTATTCAAATGTTGAATCTGGGCTTTCCATTTGCAAAGTCTGAGCTATTCACCTTGATGGCCGTTGCGGGATTAACCGGAGCGACCTTACGTATTCCGAGTAGTTTCTTCATCCGCCTGTGTGGTGGACGAAATACCATCGTCTTTACAACGGCATTGTTGATGATCCCGGCCATCGGGGCGGGTATCGCGCTGCAGGATATGAATACACCATTATGGGTATTTCAGGTGTTGGCTCTGCTTTCAGGCTTAGGGGGCGGTAACTTTGCTTCTTCGATGTCTAATATCAGTTTCTTCTTTCCTAAAAAGCAGCAAGGTTTAGCCTTAGGTCTCAACGCGGGTCTGGGTAACTTCGGTGTGACCACCATGCAGATTTTAGTGCCGTTATTTATGACCTTTGGCATATTTGGCGGTGAGCCGATGGAGCTGGTCAACACGTCTGGTACCTTGATTGGGAAAATCCCAGCGGGTAGTGACGCCTGGATCCATAACGCGGGTTATATCTGGTTACTCTTCTTAATTCCGCTAGCGGTTGTTGGCTGGATGGGAATGAATAACATCAAGGCCTCTCACGTCACGCCGGATCTACCCAGCCCTGCAGGGTCTTTCGGTATTATCTCTGGCATGCTTGCCATCGGGTTTGTCACCTCTATCTTCGGCCTGTGGCTAATGCTACCTGAAAAGGTGGGTGGCTCAGGTTTTGGTGTCAGTAAGTGGATAGTACTGCCTATCGTTATCGCCCTGACCGTGTTCCTGTTAAAAC
>SDWK01000177.1 GCA_004195335.1 Shewanella sp. | reverse complement strand
GGCAAGAAATGATATGTCCGGCCCTGGACCCTCGCCGTAGACAGGGCCAGTAAGGCCAATAAGGCTAATATATAGAGCTAAAATTAGTAATTTGTACATACACTAGACCCACTTCAATTAAAGGTGTTGCGAGACGTTAACTAAATGTATTGCTCCCAGACCTTATTCAAATTTGCAGCCTTGCAAGCCTGACCCTGTGGGTAATATTTTCCAGGCCAGGGTCAGGTAGATGACGGTGATGCAAAGGCTTACGATAGAGAAGAACGCGACCAGGGCCTGAACCGGCAGCATGGTGCCGATCAGCGCGAGGGCCAGAAAGGTGAAGAGGGTCAGCTGGGGCTGCGACTGCTCGGCAGTAGGCACACTGGTGGCCTCGCTAAGCAGTCGGGCGATTCTGGTTTTTTTGGTGTTGATGTCTGTTACGTCTGGCATGCTACCCCCTGTTGCCATGTTGTTTTTTGTCCAGTGTAAAGGGCTGACCCCTCTGTTACTTCTTTTGTCAGGGGCTGACCCCTTTGTTCATGTTAAAGATCGCCCAATATCTTATTTCTTGCCTCGGAATATTCTTCTGCGCTGATGACGCCCTGTTCCTTAAGCGCGAGGATGGTCCGTAGGCGCTTCTCGACCGGTTTTCCTGTGGCTTCTTGTTTTGCTTGCATAGGTATGGCAGCTACCTTTGGTGTAGACAGGCCCTTGACCAGGCCCGCACGTTGTTCCGGGGTCGGATCTTTTACCCCACCATACTCTTCGAGAAGGCTTTGGATATCCGGGCGCCTGCCGTAGAACGCTATCAAGCTCGGATAGAACGGGTTGCGCCATTGGTTCGGGTTGGCCCCGGCCTCAAGCAGTATTCTTGAAATGACCAGGTCACTGTGCATGGTCGAAACGAAGAGAAGATTGTCATCTGGCCCGGGAGTCCATAGTTTAATGTTCGGATCGGCTCCACGCTCAAGGAGCAGGCTGACGATCTCCGGTTGATTAGCCTCGACCGCACTTCTCAGAACCAACCCTCGTTTGGTGCTGGTCGGTTTGTTGGCTGGATAATCAATCGGAATGCCCTGGTCAAGGATGTAGGTGGTTGCTTCCATGTTTCTCTTGGACGCCATCAAAAAAGCATCGTAAAGTCCATCAGCGCGTCTCTCCGGGCTGTAGCCGGGGTCGGTCTGGATTTTGGTTACCACTTCTTTAAACGAATCAATATCATTGGCATTTAATGCCTTGCCAAACTTCACGCGGTCCATACCACCACCGCAGGCTTGAAGCATAATAGCTAGAACAAAGATTAGGCTAATTTGGAGCATTCTTTTCATTGTGTTCTCTCTTTCTGCTGGTTTTTTTGGTGTTGTTGTCTGTTACGTCTGGCATGCTACCCCCTGTTGCCGTGTTATTTTTTGTCCTGTGTCAAGGGCTGACCCCTCTGTTACTTCTCTTGATTGCTTGGTTATGTGCATTTGATCGCTACAGTACTCAAAGAATAACGTGAGGAGGGTGCATGCCTGCCTTGTGTTCAAGCTCCCAAAGCCTACTACTGTGCCCGTCAATTTTTTCTTTTGCATCTTCAGCCAATGTCCAAAGTTGCTTTATATTGTTTTCACTTTGTGGTGTGCTGTTTTTTGAGTCACGGACGATTCGATTCAATTTTGTGTGAAGCAAAATGCAATATATGGCCAAAACAGATATCAATATTTCATAGATCATCTTGTATCCTTTCAAGCACATAACGGTCGTGATAAGCGGCGGCCACGCGAGCTTGCGTGACCAACCGCAATTTAGACTTTGTTTTTCGTGAACAACGGCAGCATATTCCGTCCGCTTGATTGCATTGTTGGGCAACTATTTTTGCATTAACTGCTCAATCTTTAAATAATTGTTCATAAAATCAAGGATGCTTTTAGCGGTTGGTTCAAAGTTTTTTCGCTTAGAATTGAATTCATTCCAAATCCAAGATGGAGAAAAATCCTTCATATTTGATGCACTTGGAAAATGTTCAGGCATTCTTTTTGAACAATCAGTAATAACCTCACTGATTAATGTGAGATTGTCATGCCCAACACTTTCAAAACTACCAAGCAAATCTCTTAACTGCTTAGGAAGTATTGGCGATGCTGACAACCTATTTAATTCATTCATCTGGTCCTGCCACTGTTGCGTGTAACCGACCATTGCATGTTCATAACTTTGCCATTTAGCAAGAATGATTGCTGCGTTATCAATTTTGTTTTCATCTTCTTTATTTTTGTAAATTGGAGCATTTGCATCGACTGACTGGAAATATTTTTCTGCATGTTCTTTTGAGATAACAGCTCCAATAAGTGGAGACATTGTTTTTTCTCTAGCTTCTTTATCAAGTTTGATTTTATCTGAGAAAAAGTTCGAAACATAACCGTCGGCCATCTCCAAAGTGTTCAATGAAACTATTCGATCAAAATCGAAAGATTGCAAGAAATCGGACTCTGTTTTGTTTTGAAAGAATGAAAGTATTTCCTCAAATGCTTTAAGTTGAAGTTTGAAAGTTTCAGTCCTTATTGGTGCAAACAATGTTTTTCGAGCTTGCAGATATGACAATACCGTCACAATTGAAATTACAGCGTAAAATAAAATATTTGTTACATTCTTAATATTATCTAGCATTTCATCTCTCTTTTATTTTAGATGCCCAACGAATTAAGGGTTTTTGCGACGCGAAGCCGTCGTAAAGACACCTGTTGGCCTAACCCCCCCTTTTTCGTCCTAAGGTAATTTAAAGCTATTTTGGTGGGGAATTGCTGAGAATTTTAGCGAGATTGATCGCCTTTGGCAATACCGAAGTGGATCATGTGGTTCTTGGCCCCGGAGGTTTGATGCTTCAGAGCTATTAGTATCGGCAATGTCGGAAGCTTTTCTTGCAGTTTTGACGCACTTGTCCCTCTCCCTTTTCGAGGGTCTTCGATACTGGGTTTGGAGACAAGTTCGACCTACCCCTCTTGTCATGGCGGACCTCGTGTTGTGCGCGGCAGTAAGGAGATAATCAGCATGAAACCAATTTTGC
>SDWK01000176.1 GCA_004195335.1 Shewanella sp. | reverse complement strand
AGCAAAAGAAAAAAGCAGATGACCGGCGTATTGATTTCAAAAATCTACTAGAAACTTTTTTTGCGCAGTACGAAGCTGGTGAGTTTAAAACACGAGCAGAATCAATTGGAAAAGATGCCGTTGGTACAATCGATCGCTTGTTGACCATAGAAGATGATGGTGATCTTGCGCTAGGAATCCGAGATCTGGAAACAGGACTGCGCGAAAAAATCCAAAAAATTAAATCCGACATCACGATTATAAGACCACGTGGGTTGGGATTGACAGATAGGCTAGAAAAGGATTGGACCGCTTACCAGGTCATGTCTGAAAAAATACGCTCATCCGTCATTAATCCATTACGTACGAGCCTTGATGAACAAATTCGTGAAGCAACAGAAGATCGCGTAAGTGAAACGCAACGGCGTGAAGCAGCAATTGAACTCCTTGAGTCACAACGTGATCATCTGGTTCGAGACCTTTCAGTCCTTAGAAAAGACGCTTATGCTGCTTCTGAGGATATGCAAAAGACTCTGAAAGATGTTGTACGTGATGAGTTTTCTCAATTCCGGGAAACTGTCGAAAGCTTACTGGTGGACTTTACTCGTAAGACGGCTCAGGACCCAGGGGGGTTGGAGAATTCCAGAGATTTATTTGAACGTGAGGTTTCAGCAATCAGAGAGCGAGAGGCTTCTTTGCTGGAAGCGATTCGTCGGCAAATGGAAGATCTGACTGAGGGGTTGAAGGAAAGAGAGACCACCGAAGACCAGACCGGTGCTCTTGAACAAAAAAATCAACGCCTTGAAGAGCAACTTGATTTTTATTCTGAATTTGCACAGATGGGTATGGGGGTCGGCATTCTGCAGCATGAGTTTGAGAACACAGCTCGCAATATGCGCACGGCAATGAGGGATATGAAGCCCTGGGCGGACGGAACTCCAGGGTTGAAGAGAGTCTATAACAGCTTGAGGAATTCTTTTGATCATTTGGACGGCTACTTGAAGATGCTCGATCCCCTGGGCCGTCGACTCAATCGCAAAAAGGTAGACATTTCGGGTGATGAAATCCGTTTGCACCTGAGTCGAATTTTTGGTCATGCTCTCAAGGAGGATGGGATTGAAATAAAAGCGTCAGATAAGTTTCTTTCCCGAAAGGTCAAATGCCTCTCTTCTGCACTGCTCGGTGCATTCGTCAATGTTGTTGATAATGCTGCATACTGGGTTGCGAATGGCGCTAAGGGAGAAAAAACAATAACCTTGGATGTCGATGACGCTGGCTTCCTTATTTCCAATACCGGCCCGGGTATCGAAGAACGAATGCGCGAACGAATTTTTGACTTTGGGGAAACCTATAAGCCCGGAGGGCGGGGAATGGGACTGGCCATTTCTAAGGACACTCTACAGCGAGAAGGTTTTGATCTTGAGTTGATTCAGGCCGGGTCGGATGTTGATCCAATATTTAGAATTAAGACCATTGGGGATGAATAAATTGAGGGGGATATTGTGACAAGTGAAGCACAAACAGTAGACCAAACTGATCCATGGCGGGAGCATTGCCGAAACGCCATGCGCAATTTTGTGATGAATGCAATTGTTATAGACAATGAACCCGTTTTGGAACCCTGGGTCAAAAAGGCCGCACAGGCTACGTTAGCGGACACTGGTATGGATTCGGATGTTGATGTTCTGGCGGAAGTCGAGGCTGAAGAGAGTGAGGCCCCTTCGCTTGACCATAATGGTGATGACGACGATGGTGATGATAAGCATGAACATGAGTTGGATATCCGAGCAATATCTGATGCTTTCTCTGCGGAAGAAATTTCCTGTGCTTTTGTGTTTCCGCGTAATGATAAGGACGACAGGACTGCTGTAAAAGATAGAGCCTTATCCGCTGCAAAAACCGCTGATATTGTTATTGTTGATTGGTACCTCAAGGATAAAGATCCAACTCTAACGATGGAGATTTTGCGGGACATTGCGAAGGCCGATATTGGTGAGAATGGCCGAATGAGACTTATATGCGTTTATACGGGGCAGCCTGATATTGAAGACGTTACGACTCAAGCCGTTGGTGCGCTTAGAGACGGTGGTTTCGAGTTTAAAGATATTCAGGTGAAGAAGGGGGATGCCCTCGGAGAGCACCACTGCCTAGTTGTGCGTAACAAAACTGCTGTCAGCACAAAAGAACTGCCAAATGTCTTATTGGATGCTTTAACTAATTTTGCGGATGGTTTATTGCCAGCATTTTCACTGGCGGCAGTTGCTGCGGTACGGCGTAACGTCCATCATATTATCACCCGTTTTTCTTCCGATCATGATGCTGCCTTTGTGGCAAATAGACTTATATCCGACCCCCCAGGAGATGTCCCTGAATTAATCAGAGAATTGTTTGCTTCAGAATGTGACACTGCACTGGGATTGGAAAAAGTCGCCGACAATTATCTTGAGCCAAATCAGATACGTCACTGGCTAGCGAAAAGGAAACAACCCTTGAAAGAGGGGCTTTTTAAGAACGATGACGTCAGCTATAAGATAGACAGGAATTTTCTTGTAAGTCTTCTTGATCATGGAATTTCTGGTGATAGCGTGACGATAAACAATGTAGGAGAAGCAAAGTTTTCGGAAGATAAGCGGCATAGAATATCTGTGGCGCTGCACGGAAGTAAAGAGCGGTCAATAAAGGCAGAGGGTGATTTGTCCAGATTTGTTACATTAAAGCGTGAAGCTTTTGGGCGTACAAAATTGAGTTCTGACGAGGGCTGGACTCCTTCTCTTACTCTCGGGACACTGCTGCGGCAGACAGTATCAACGGATGAGGGAAAATACGCATATTTTTATTGCTTAACTCCAGCTTGCGACACCATTCGTTTAAAGGATAAAGAGCGACCTTTTTTAATGCTTGAATTGCAAGAGCCCGGTGGGAAGACAAACCTTCTAGTAAGGGAAGAAGACGGGTTGAAAAGTCTTAAAGTTGAGCCTAAGCCATACAATGTCAAAAGCTTCTCTTTTAGGGGCTGTCATCTGACGGGTCGAGTTCAAGGCAGTTGGAG
>SDWK01000710.1 GCA_004195335.1 Shewanella sp. | reverse complement strand
CTATGGATCTGATTGGCGTCATTTGATGGGGAACAAGGAGTTGTCCGCCTGTTCATGGGGACTATTAAAAGAACTTCAGTCACTCGAGAGCCTGTTGCAATCTCATGTGGGACGCAGTGAAGATTTGGATGCCGTTCTGGAAAAACTGAACGGATTTACCAGTAAATTAGCCCTGTTTTTTCAGTGTGAAAACAATCAGGCCGCATACAGTGTCGAGTATGGTCACCGTTACTTAACCCTGCGTATCGCGCCAATCAATGTTGCTCGGGAGTGCGAGAAGCTGTTTGATGCCCAGACCAGCTGGGTGTTTACCTCCGCAACCTTACAGATAAACCGAGATCTGAGTCTGTTTACCAAGGGACTCGGGATCGTCAAAACCAGAGAGTTGATCTTAGACAGTCCCTTCGATTACCCAAATAATGCGCTTTTATGTGTACCAAGGCATCTGTCTAACGTCAGCAACCAGGAAGCTGCGGTCAGAGATTTAGTCGATATTGCTTCTCAGGCTATCAATGCCGCTCAGGGACGTACCTTCATTCTGTTTACCAGCCATCGTATGATGAATGCCTGCGCGAATGTGCTTCAAAGCCGAGTTGCCTATCCCTTGTTAGTGCAAGGTCAGGGTAGCAAACAGAGTCTGCTCAAAAAGTTTCGTCAACTGGGTAATGGGGTGTTACTCGGAACTGGTGCATTCTGGGAGGGGGTCGATGTGCGGGGCAAACTATTGAGCTGCGTGATCATCGATAAACTGCCATTTGTGTCACCCGATGATACGCTTTATAAGGCCAGAGCCGACAGTATCTCCCGCGAGGGGAAAGATCCTTTCTCGGCGATTTCATTGCCCCAGGCGGTGATCTCACTCAATCAGGGCGTCGGTCGATTGATACGTGACGAGAAAGACAAAGGCGTATTGATACTCTGTGATAACCGCATCGTTAATCGTCCATACGGTCAGGCCTTTCTGAACTCCTTGCCGCCGATGGCAAGAACCAGAGATATGGGCAAGGTGGTGAATTTCTTGAAGCAGATAAAATAGGCAAATAAGGAAAGAGATCGTGAAGGTTTTAGTTACAGGGAGCGCTGGCAGAGTCGGGCGCGCCATCTATATTAAGCTGATGCGGCATCATCATGTGGTCGGCATAGACAGGACACCGTGCTCAACTGCTGATTATGTTGGTGATATCCGTGATATCGACCTACTCGCCAAAGCGTTAGATGGGGTCGATGTTATTGTCCACACCGCTGCGCTGCATGCTCCTCATGTCGGATTGGTGCCCGATAGCGAATTTGAAGCTATTAACGTTAAAGCGACTGAGTTGCTGGCGTTAGAGGGACTGAAACACGGGATCAAGCATTTCATTTTTACCAGCACCACCGCCCTCTATGGACATGCTTCAACGCCTGTGGGCAGAGCCGGATGGGTCAATGAACAGGTAAAGCCTCAGCCTAAAACGGTCTACCACAGATCTAAGATAGCGGCAGAGCAGTTACTGGAAAATATCGCTAATCTGTTTAATCTACCGGTGACGGTACTGCAGATGTCCCGATGTTTCCCCGAATCTGCCGATCTTATGGCCGTTTATCGGTTAACCCGTGGCATCGACTTTCGTGATGTCGCCAGTGCCCATGCATGCGCAATCGATAAACGTCTTTCTGGTTTCCGACGCTATATTATTTCCGGCCAGACGCCATTTAAAGCATCATCTTGTGAATGCCTCTACCGGGATGCGCCTAGTGTGATAAAAGAGTTTGCTCCAAATATTTTTGATGATTTTATCAGCCGCAGCTGGTGTTTACCTCAATCTCTGGATAGGGTTTATGACTCGAGTCTTGCGCAGCGAGAGCTTGGCTGGCAGCCTAAATATGGCTTTGAGGCTGTGTTTAATATGCTCGATAGTGAATTGTCAGAAGTGCTGCCAGTAAGCGGTATTCGTTAACACTGTGATAATGGGAGATTTGGCGACATATGCATATGGTTCTAAAAGAGAGCTTTATTATGTCTTTGTAGATGGCGTATCCAGATTGAATGAGGTTATCCGATAATGACAAAATTAATAGCAAAATGCATCGTATCACTACATATACCTCCACAATTTTACATTTAACAATGTCTTAATTTGTACCTACAAAAGAATCACTAATTCTATTGCGAACCCACTTATGTACCAGATCGTTTTGATGCCTTTCGTGCCACATTCCTCGAATCGTAACATCAGGCAAAGTAAACGGGCACTTCTTCACTTCTAACCCGTACAATTGATGCCCTTGCTTTGCAGTAGATTCCGGTAAAAAAGCAATCAATAAGGTATTAGGTAATAACGCTAGCTGTAAATTGAGGGTTTCAGCATAAAGACCGATTTTCCGTTCCGGTAAGCCCATCACTTTACCGTACTGGCTGACTGGATCATCCTGTTCGTCCAATAGGCTGGATTTGATGTGAGGATATCGAAATATAGCTTCGGAATTCCAGCTATTCAGAACAGGATTATGTTTGTCCAGCAAGCAAACTAAGGCATCATCAGCAAGACGTTTTTGCATAAAATGAGGATAGGCTTTCAATCCTGAGCCAATAATCATATCTACTTTACTGTTATCGAGATTTTCGTAAGCCCTTTTATTTAACATTTGTACATCAATGATGATATTAGGTGCCTCAGACCTAATTGCCCTAATTGCATTCGAAAGGTATGACGCAACAATAAAGTCATGGGTCTGAATACGGAAACAGGCGTGAATTTGTGACGGTTCTAAAATTTTTGGTGCCAGTAAAGAGTCAATTTCATGAAGAATAAATCTGAGCTTACCAGATAACTCCAGCGCCCGAGCTGTAGGCTCTAACCCTTTAGCATGCCGTATAAAAAGGGGATCGTTGAAAGTCTCCCTTAGCCTTGCGAGGGTGTGGCTCATTGCTGACTGAGTAACATTCATCTTCTGCGCAGCGCGTCCTACATGTTGCTCTTCAAGCAATGCCCGCAAAGATTTAAGCAGATTGAGGTCTACTTTAGCAATATTATTTATATTCATAAGTATTATAAG
>SDWK01000449.1 GCA_004195335.1 Shewanella sp. | reverse complement strand
AACCTCAGGATATGTGATGCGTACCGATATCTATCCTTCCATCCAACTTCACCGGGCCCAGGTTCAATGAAATACGAAAGAGTTACACGCATTTTCACTTCAGCATCATCGGGCAGACCTTGCAGAACTTCTTTCGGCCAGGGCAAATCATAAAGATGCATATCTTTTGTTTTAAAACCACCCCTGTCTTTACGGTCAAAGGGTTGCAACTCTGCCTGTGCAATAAGTGTCAGGGAGTTCGATGCGCTATAAATAGCGCGTTCTAAACTGGGCACTCCATATCCACATATCCGCAATAGCTTCCCATATGAAGTTTTTGTCTCATCCCGAAGAAATTGTGTCTTCAATGCCTCTGACCATTCGGCGGAGTGAACAATAAGAGCTCGAATGGTTTCGGGCCAAAATTCAGGATATGTTGCTTGTATTTGAGCCGCTAACCAAGCCGCTTGCGCTGTGGCCGCGCTAGTCATGTTGAATGGATAAAAGTGAGCTACCTGTGGGCTGTAATAGGTAGACAGTGGTGACAAGTCATCACATTCAGTAACAAAACCTTGTTGATCAACAGCCATATTGCCTGCCTCTAAAACAATCTCAGGCTTAATTGGCCACTTGTCATCCCAATTGGTAGAGGTTGTGCTAAATGGAGAAAGACCTTCTTTTGGCGCAATCGGGCTGTAACCCGACAAAGTAGGATCCACGATTTGATCTAAGGCCGTGTAACCACCAACCGTTAATGCATTCCACGACTGAGCAGGGTCTTGGACTGAATCATTGATTTGGCTTTCAGGATATTCCGCAGCAAGGCTGAAATCCATTAGATTTCCAGCACTAACTATCAATAAACGCCTATAATCATCGTCAGCGCCAGAAGTTAACTGGTCCAATGTCCCAGACCAAGAACTTGGGCGGCCACGATCCCTTGTGTCGCTTGCAGTGACCGCCATGCAAATAGTCCGAAGCCTTTCTGGCTCTTGAATTTCAGCCCGACTTATCCCTTGTGCGGTCACATAGCCCCATAGATTGGGTTCAGTTTCATCTGGCGGAAGAGGGATGATTTTTACGGATTCTATCTTGTGTCGCAAATTGACGGAATCGTTGCCTTGGAGGCATTCCATGATGTTTCCATAGGTAGCGACTCCCGCCATTAATGTGCCGTGCCCATACCTTTGGTGGTCATGAACCCCCCATGACGGATCAACGGACTGGCAGTCTTCGTCGGCAAGAACTTGCGATAGCAATGGATGCCCATTATTGACGCCTGTATCCAGGATACAGATAGAAACATTGGAATCTGAGTCTACTACTGAACGCTGCAATAAATCCTCAACCCATTCAGCCTGTTCCCTATTTTGCAAATCAGTCCAGAACGCTGCGGTTTCTTTAGCACGTCGGTACTCAGCAATGTCATCGGACAAGCGAGTCAGCAGTTCAAGCTGGGCTCTATTCGCTCTTATTACTTTGATAGCCCGCTCTGGAAACCTAACGATACCGTCCCTGGATTGAATTTGATTTAGCTGTAACAATACTTCAAATCTATGGGTGACGGCCTCCAGGTTACTACTCAACCATACTTCGCACCATGCAGGTTCATCATCAGGGATCAGCTCTGGAGAGTCCTGCCAAAAAGAATCGACCAATAGAGCTTTTCGAATATCCGCAATACTGTTTATAAGGTCCTCATTGCGAGGTTTCCCTGAAGGTGACTCCTGAGTTGCATATTGTTCGATTTTTTCAAAAAAATGTGCTCTTTTATCATTAGCAACATAGACTGTTGCAAAGGTTGTTACTTTTCCTTCTTCCCTTCCTGTTGTTTCATTGCTTACCAGTTCAACCTCAGTCCGAATATTCAGCAAGCGAATCTGTTTTGAACGCATGTCTTCAAGACTTTTAGTGACTAAATCTGCACCCTGTTCACTTTTGAATTCAAGATAAACACCATGGCGGTTTGCATGAGACACCACTTGCTCATCTTGGGCAGATGCCCAAGCTCGCTGTAGCTCCATTTGTAAAAAAGTACTATGCGTTTGACGGTCACGTTCCGGGATGTTCCTGCTACCTCTTGTGCCAGTAGCCGTAAAAGCGTTTTCCTCCGGCGGATTTATAAGAAAAATATGCCGGTAATGTTCCCCTCCCATAATTCAATTTACTCCCCTAGGCCGTTGTGGGCGCTTTGTCTCTCATTGAGAGTTTTCAATAGCAATGAAGCATTCACCGTATTTTTATCGCAAAGGATAACCTGCTTAATGGCATCTCGGCATGCCAGATCAATTTCAGCATGACTTAAACCATCACTTTCAATGAGGGCGCTCTTCCAAGAGAACCGAGCGCTCATGAAAGTTCCTAAAATATTTTGGATTAATCCTTTTCGACCTTCTGCATCTGGATGCTCATAATACAAAACATCATCAAACCTTCTGAATAAAGCCTGATCAAGCAAGCGAGGACTATTTGTAGCGGCAATTATTAAGCTATCCGAATCGTCTTGCTCAATGAACTGCAAAAAAGAGTTCAACACCCGCCGCATCTCACCAACATCATTATCCAGTGACCGCTCCCCACCAATAGCGTCAAATTCATCGAAAAAGTAGACCCCATGTTGTTGCTGAATCAGATCGAATATTTGCCGTAGCTTAGAGCTTGTTTCACCCATGAATTTGGTTACTAGCCGATCTACCTGAATAGTGCTCAATGGCAAACGAAGTTCGTGTGCCAACACTCTAGCGGTCATGGTTTTACCCGTCCCCGGGGGGCCCACTAAAAGTATTTTACGGCGATGCTTCAATCCATGAGATTTAAGTTTACTCTGCTGTCGGTACTCATGGATAATTCGTTGAATACGTTTATTCAAAGCGGGCGGTATAACCAATGCTGACTTGGGGGTTTCAGGCTGTACGGACAACACAAGACCCTGAAGGTCCTGAGGGAATTTCAACAATTTCCCTTTTTTATTCTTAAGCTTTTTGTCAACAAGTTCACGAATTTCATTCGCTAATGCGCCATGACCTCGCTTGGCTTCATGCGCGGCTACCTGTTCAGCAAAC
>SDWK01000446.1 GCA_004195335.1 Shewanella sp. | reverse complement strand
CATCTCGCTGATGACTCTGCTTTGGCTGCACAGAGCGTTGCGACTGATAGCTTTTTACCTGCTTATGGCTATTCGCTGGTTGATGACTCTTCACCTGCTTGTGGCTGGGTGTGTTGTGAAGCTTACTGGCAAATTGCTGTTCACGACTCTTACCTATTTTCTGATTCAGCTGATGGCTCCTGTTTAGCTGATGGCTTTTTACTGGCTGATGGCTCTTATTAAGATCACGGCTGTTGGCTTTATTGTTATGGAGTCGGTTGTTGTTCACGTTTGAGTGACTCAACTGATGACGCTCCGCTTTTCTCACCTGCTTGGTATGCGCCATGCTTGGGCGATGGCTATTATATCTTTGCTTCACATGGTTACTGCGGTAAGCCACACCACGTCTATGTTGTGGCTTATGTTGCCAGCGCTGAGCCCCGTGACTGGTGACTATTCTGCCTCTATGACGATAGTGGTGTGAATTACTATGGTGCGTCACCACAATATGATGATTGCTCCAATGGAATGCACTGAAATGATAGTTAAAGGTGATATGTACACCTGTGTTCCAGTAAAAGTGTCCATAAGGGCGGCGAGCATAGTATGGATAAGGGGTCCAATACACTGGGGGATAACGGTACCAGCGCCAATGGCCATAGACGACTCTCGGATCGTAGTAGGGCACATAGATCACCTCAGGTTGTGCGGGCTCGATGACAATCTGATTATTAACTCGGGTGATCGATACATTTTCCATCTCAGATAAGCTATCGGCTTCATCGGCTTGCTGTCTCAATGACTGAATGCTGGCGAGTAACTTAGCCTCATCTTGAAGGAACGCATCACCCAAATTTTGAGTCCAGGTTAAGTCGTTACTGAGTTTTTCCAGCACATTTGGGAAGGCGAGCAGGGCGATCACACTGGGGTCCCACTCTTTGCCTTCTGCCTTCTCCATTAATTGCTCTGTGGGCAGAAGCGTATTCTTGCTCTTCAAGCGGTTGGCTTCCACCACTTCCAGTGGGTAGGTTGCCGCGATGAGTATGTGAGTTAGCAGGCTGTCCGGATACAGGGCGATTGGGGCAAGCATCTGCTCGAGCTCAGCTTCACTGAACATCGATTGTGCACTGTCATTGGTTAATTCTTGGGCGCTGACATCTTGCATCAGTACTACCGGAGTGAACACTATCAATAAGGATAGGTAACACCATTGTATGAATGTTTTCATGTCGTCTCCAAACTCATTTTTATGACTTTAGAGACATAATAAAGAGTCGAAGATGAACACAAGCTGAAAGGGTGGTCCATTGTAAGAGCGGCTTTAGCCGCGAAGCTTCCCCTAAACAAGATTCCCGGCTAAAGCCAGTCTTACATAAGAGATTCCCGGCTAAAGCCAGTCCTACGTAAATGAAATTTTAATCGCGAGTGTTTGCACCTAGGTTGAAGCTTATCTCAAACTTAGCGCCGCCCAGTTTCTCTGAGCTGGAGACTGAGAGCTTGCCCTTGTAGCTGTCGATGAGGTCGCGCACGATGGAAAGACCTATTCCGTGGCCTTGGCTGTAGGAATCGGCGCGGATGCCTCTCTCAAATATCAGGCTCTGTTGCTCGGGGCTAATTCCTTTACCATCATCTTCTATCGCTATGCTTAACAGAGTGTCACTCGAGGTCACCGTTAATATCACCTGTGATTTTGCCGCTTTGCAGGCATTATCGAGTAGATTTCCCAGTATCTCTGTTAAGTCTGACTCATCGCCTCTAAATATGGCCTCAGAGTCGACAGATTTGCTGATCTGTATCTCGGGTTCCCGATAGATCTTAGCTAACGTTCTGACGAGCTTTTCACAGACCGAACTCACCTTGATGCCTAAGTGCCACGAAGAGCCTGCGGCACTTTGGGCGCGTTTGAGTTGATGACCAATGATTTTATTGATTATGGCTATCTGTTCAAAAGAGCCCTGACTGAGATCTTTTTGACTCTGGATCACCGCAAGGGGCGTTTTCAGACTGTGGGCCAGATCAGATAGGGCATTTCGGTATCTTTTGCGTTGGTTCTGCTCGGTATTGAGTAAGGTATTGAGCTGGTGCGCGACAGCTTGCAACTCGGTCGGATAATTCGACTTGAGCTGCATGGCTAGGCCTTGTTCGACATCACCGAGTTCTTTTTTAAATTGAGCCAAAGGTTTTAAGGTCCAGAGCAACCAGGCTAGCTGCACGATACCCAATAGTGCCATTAAGATCAGTAACCAAGTCCAGAGTTGTCGGGTAAATTTATCTATCTGCAACTGAAAGTCGGCTTGGTCTTTAATGATATGAATCGTGATAGGGAACTGCTGATTTTTCTTCTGCTCGAAACTGGCGCTGAAGCTATAGATAATATGAGGTTTACCCTCGAGGAGTATTTCGCTGAACCCACTCTGGCCCGTTGGCGGATGGGGTAAGGTTGGAGGCGTTTTAAATCCAAGAAAGGAGTTTGATTGCCACTCTATATGTTGAGGTGGCATTCCCGGCGTGTTACCTGATGTCGATATGAGTGCATATAAGCCGGATTGAATGACATTAAATTGATTTTCAACCAATAGCTCAGGCATAACTAAACGGTTATTGTCGACTTCGGTGACCGCTAACACTGAATAGAGGTAAGCACTGAGTTCGTTTTTAGCGGCGCTTTTTACTTGTTGCTTAAAGGCGTCGTTTAGAGTGAAACCAATCAAGGGCAGTAAGACCAAGATCAATAGCAGGGCGCTGACAACCAGTCTAGCCTTGAGGGAGTTAAGCAGGCCCTTATTGGGAGGTGTTCCGGTCTCAGATTGAGCTTGAGAGGACGATTTACTCATTGCTTGCTGCTGTTTTTTGCAACTGAGTGAGGCGATACCCCTGTCCCCGTAGGGTTTCGATGAGGCCAAATGTGCTGTCCGGGTCCAGCTTCTTTCTCAGCCTTCTGATAAAGACTTCGATAACGTTAGAGTCCAGATCGAAGTCTTGATCGTATATATGCTCAGTGAGTACAGTTTTAGATATGACTTCACCCGGGTGCAGCATAAAGTATTCAAATAACTTATATTCTG
>SDWK01000444.1 GCA_004195335.1 Shewanella sp. | reverse complement strand
CCTGATCTACCATCCCTTGCCAATTGAAGCTCCACACTTGACCGCTGGCTGTAAATTGCACTTTCACCGTCTTGCCATCTGTCACCAGGATATTACCGGGTTGACATCGTATCGTCGAGCCCCGGTAGCGAGGGGCCTTTGCCGACCGCACCGGCAACATTCCGCAAATGACCAAAACCTTACGAATGGGAGTGGGTCCCAGCTGCATACGGACCGTTTCGTATTTGAAAAAGTTCCTGATGCCTCCTTCCCATGTTGCGAAATCATCGACAATGCGTCGAAAATCTGCACTTGCCGAAATCGGCATATAAGGAATCGCCCGATCTTGATGTTCGGCATCGGCCTGCCCCTTGTCCTTGTTACACCAAACCCTGAAAGTTGAGTAAGGCACCTCCACCTGCCTGCAAAACCATTCCGGCGAACCTTCCCACGCGTCATGCAACTCGAGAATAAAACGGATAAAACCGGCGCTGTAAGTAGCTCGCCCGCTGCTATTGATCACCACAGCCCCGGAATAATTCAGGCGATAACGCAGAACCTTCTCGCGCAGTTGCCAACCCTGCGACTCTTGGCCACCGGCATCGGAGACCGGATGATTGGAGGGACGCCCGGGGCCTTCAAGTTCCAACTCTGCCAGGGCCTCTTCCAACTGATTTTTCCGTTCATAGACCTGTGTTCTATTGACTCCGGCTGCGTTACAAACCGTGGCCAGGGGGCCGTTTAGGTTTACCCCCATGTCGGAGGCATATTCTTTAATAATTTTGTCCAAGGCGATTAAACTCTGATTAAACAGTTAGCAGCCGCTAACTCATGTACCGCAAGGAAAACGTCTTTTTCTTTTCTCACCACACAAAGTTTTCCAGGTTCATCGGGTTCCTAATTCCCACCATTTTGAAGTATTCCTTTTGCATCGAAGTGGTGTTACTTACCGTGCGGAAAGTTTTGCTCCTGTCTTCCCTTTCAGAAAACGTCACCTTGTATTTTACCAACTTGGACTTCGATATTTCTTCCAGCGGTTCCATCACGCATTTGCCCTTCAAACAATCAATCTCAAAGATCCTTTTAAGAAGTAACGCTAATATACAGATGAAAACGTGCGCCCTTACTCTCACTTGCAGCCAATGCCTTACCGGTCTGATGTCAACAAAATTTTTTAGATCGTCAAAAAGCATCTCAACTTCTTTTAAATTCTTGTAGGACTCAACAACCTTCTTGGCTTCCATATCCTGCCTGCTTGTTGTAAGAATAAATATCCCGTCCATCTCTTCTTCATAATCAATAGCCTTCTGATTCACACTGTAACCGAAAGCTTTTTGAGTCTCCTTGTCCCGGTCTATCTTAAAAAACTTCCTAAATCTGGCTTTATGTCCCTTAAAAATACCACCAAGCCTTTTTTCTGTCGCAGCCATCTCCTCGTCATTGTTGTGATTTGAAAACAACTTGTCTAATGCCTCTGACAGGACTCCGATGGTGGCATCTCTCTTTTTCTTTGTTATTGCCTTTCTTTCGTCATTCAGACAAATAATCGTCCTTAAACTGTTCTTATATTGCCCTTGATACTTCTTGATCAACCTAAATATCCTTCTGCGAAGCTTGATCTCTGATACAACCTTTTCCAATATTTCTTTATAGCTCTTGTATTTTAGTTCGTCCTTGTCCTTAAGATTCAAAATCATTTTTCTCAGTGGTGCAAAATCCTTATCAGTGAAACTTGTCCCCGCTTTTCTTAATAGCTCTTTGCTTTTCCATATCAAGAAATCCGTCACATTAATGTTTCTCTCTTGAATCTTTAAGCCATTATACTTATCATAATCTTCCCATTTCAATTCGCCCTGTGAAAATAACATGGCCATTATCTCGCTTTGACGATGCTTCACACCCATAATGTAATCAAAACCTTCTCCTTTGATCTTATCCAAATTCAGCTTGCTGATCATTCCACGGTCTCCCACAAAGGTGGTCTCTTCTATGTTGTAAGTCTTCTTAAGCTCCTCAACGACTTCAGCTACTGTCGATTCGTCCTTCGTATTTCCTTCAAACACAAAATGCTTTATCGGATAGCCCTCGTAAGAAGTAACCACACCCACAACGATCTGCTCCAGGTCCGGCCTGTTATCCCTGCTGTGACCGTTTGCACTAATCGGACAATTTGTAGAGTAGAAAAAGGTTGACGTTATATCGTAAAATGTCAACTTGACGTTCACGCTAAAAAGCGTCTTCATCTTCTCAAACAAGGCAAACTCCAACCCCTCCTTTATCGATAATAAATAATCCATACTTCTATAGAAGTATGTTACATCAAGCGGCAGTTTATGGTAGCCCTTCATCGCTTTGTAACACGTCCGCTCAACCCATCGCGTCACCCCAAGTTTACTTAATGCCTCAACACAACGATTGATCACCATTATCTCGATATATTTCTCGGCTTCGATTTCTACCTTGGCCTTTTCTTGCCGGAGCTGAGATTTTACCATTTGAGATAATCCCATTTTATTCCACAGCTTGCGCCAAAGGATGATGCTTCCATGCTCCAAGGATTCAACTATTTCGACTTGGTCCGAAAGAGCATATTTTTCCACTTTAAAAATTTTGATCAATCCGTCAATCAGGCCTTCAACGTCCTTGTTACTGAATCGTTTTATGTTGCCCAAATTCGCAATGTTCCTGGTCGTTGATCCTTTCCCCTTTACGCGAACTGACTCGCTAATAACCAAATACTCATAGGTTCCCGACTTCCTCTTCGCTTTTGAAATTCTCGGAAACATAAAAATCCTTCGAAGTACAATACTGATAAAACGAGATGCGACCTCTCGGTTTTGAGATGCCACTGACTCTGCCCATTTCCTGCTGAATCGTTATCACCACCTTAATAAATTGTTTTCAGCATACTGTCAAGCTTTATTTGGCAGATACTTCAATATTTTTCTCACCACGTTTTTTCCGATCTGAGAGTATCCAGAAAATACCACTTTCAATAAAAACAGGCACTTAACGCCACCGGGATCGCCGGAAATATGCGATTTTAGGGCCTATCTGTTTAATAGG
>SDWK01000183.1 GCA_004195335.1 Shewanella sp. | reverse complement strand
AGATGTGTATAAGAGACAGGTGTGATTAAGCAATCGGTGTTTTCAAGGTAGATGGCCGTCTCATTCATATTTCAGTTCTACATATTTCGGTCTTTAAAGTCAGGTCTGAGAACAATTCTGACACCGAGGGCCTCGACTGCCTTTATTGGGCATGGAAGAGAGTTTAATCCAAATCAACTTAACTAAAAACAGGCTAATCATAGAATCTTTATCAAAATAATATTGATAATAAGCGCACAAAACTGATCTTCCCTACACATCCACGTTTTGCAAATGAAGCGCTGCTCTGGCTTTCAATCGGCCAATAACTTCCTTCCGTGCAAAGGTGACCAACACAAAACTCACCATGAATGTCCCGACGATAGAGCTTATGATAAGCATGAGCAAATACCAGGTGGGCATTCTCGCCCCATCATGCAAAAAACGCGCACTGTATTTAGCTTGATAGGCAAGGCCCTTATCACTAAAGGTTTGAGCTGAATCGAGTTTACCGCTGTAGAAATCGATGTTTATGGTGTCAGTTTGCAGTAAACCTAAAGGGTTCTCGCCATTAAAGCTCAATGAGTAGATATAACTGCCCTCTTCAGGTTTGCGTGGTTTAGCAACCGATACCAATTCAGAGTCCGGCCACATCTGCTGTGCAGCGATTATTTGCGCCTGCAAGTTATCAGCCTGCGCTATGCTTGGCTTGACCCTATTGTCATCAAGGGTCGAACTCCCCCAAGAGCCGTACGTGATATAGGCGCCACTGATAGACATAATCAACAAGGGAACAGAGAAAATAAGCCCTAACTGGATATGACTCTTGATCAACGCACTGTTTTTACCGTTTTTAGGCAGTGTATGCTTCCACTTAAAACCTCTTCTGATCAACCACCACAAATACAGACCGATAAAGATGATAACCGTCGCCAATATCGCGCTGATAGCATTGGCATGTTTACCGGGATCACTGAGCTGAAAATTACGGTGGAAAAAGAAGATAAAGCGCCAAACTTCATTATCACTTTTAACCTGAGAGCCTATCTCTTTAAGCGCTGAGTTTAAAAATATCGATTCTTCTCTGGAATAGGCATCGACATAAGGCGTCATCTCTGTCGGTAATTTTACCCCCGTTGCATCTGGATAGTTCGCTAGTACTTTGGTCGCTATCTCAGCTTTTTGCTCATGGGTCAGCTCTGAATAGACCTGACCTTTATTGTCTAAACGTTTAAACAGATCTGCACCGCCTAAATAGATACCGGTAGTTAATACCAACAGCATGATTAAGCTGATAATAAATCCCAGCCAGTTGTGGAGTGTTTTTAAGAGTTTTGTCATTTCGATATTTCATCATTAGCGAGCAATGGTGCAAGGTTATCAATAATGATTCTTATTACAACGCTAAAGGTGGGATTTACAAAGTAATGATTTAATACAAGCCCCAGTGTCTGAACCGTTATCTAAATGGGTTATCCATTTGGACTGTTGTCATGCAGGACTTGTTCCGGTATCTATGTGTTCCAGCCGTCATTCCGGAGAAGGCCGGAATCCATCTTAGGGCGACTTTAAACCTAAATTCTACAATCTGGATTCAGCTCTTTACACAGAATGAGTTCAGAATGACCAGTAACACATAGATTTAATCACCGTCGATTTGTTTTTCACTCAAACCTGCGTTATAGGTATAAATATCGGTTAACACTAAGTCATCAAGCTCACTCAACTGCCTCTCGAGACTAACCAATGAAAAACGTATTCTTAATTTTTACCTTTTGGGCTGCGCTAATCGCCATTGAGTGCCAAGCGAAACCCTGCGAAGACTATGAGCTTGAAAAGGTCGCAGAGGGTCTCGGGATCCCCTGGGGAATGGCCTTGATAGGCCCAAATACACTCTTGGTCGCCGAACGAGGTGGTCAATTATTACAGTTGGATCTTATCACCGGCCAGCGCCAACGCATTAAGGGCTTGCCACCCATTTACGCCAAGGGACAAGGCGGTTTGTTCGATATCCAACTTGGCCCTAATGCCACAAATAATGGATCTAATACGGACTCTAATACCGGCTCCAACAACAGCAGCCAGCAATGGCTGTATTTTACCTATGCAAAACCTGTCGCCGGTCAGGGCCGAACCACACTAGCGCGAGCCAAACTACAGAAGGGAAAGTTAACACAATGGCAAGATCTGCTCGTGACTGAATCAGGAACCAACACCGACCGTCACTTTGGATCGCGCATTGCCTTTGATAACAAGGGCCATCTGTTTTTCTCGGTCGGTGATCGTGGCCATCGTCCCAACGGCCAGGACTTGACCACTCACGCCGGCAGTATCTTACGGCTAAATCTCGATGGAACCGTACCCCACGATAATCCCTTCGTCACTAATGCTAATGACAAGAGTAATGCCTTGCCTGAAATTTATAGCTATGGCCATCGTAATCCTCAAGGGTTGGCATATGACACTAAAAACCAGCGCTTGTGGGCGATAGAACACGGGCCCAGAGGCGGCGATGAAATTAATTTGATTAAATCAGGTTACAATTATGGCTGGCCCGTGGTGTCATTTGGCAAGGAATATTGGGGGCCGGTGAGTGTCGGTGACGGTACATTTAAGGCCGGGATGGAACCACCAACAAAAGTCTATACCCCATCGATAGCGCCCTCGAGTTTACTCGTTTACTCCGGACGCGCCTTCACCGCATGGCGGGGTAATCTACTCAGTGGCGCATTGAAATTGACTCACTTAAATCGCGTGGTGCTCGATGCCGAGCGCGCCAGCTCAGAGCATCGACTATTAAGTGAGCTTAACGAACGTATACGTCAGGTTATCGAAGATGATCAGGGGTATCTACTCATCGCCACAGACAGTGGTTCAATTTATCGCCTTAAGCCCGCGGATATTGAGGCCTGCAGTCATATTCATGAATAATGAGTCCCGCCTAAAGATAGAAGTTTGTTGCACACTAATTGCTCTACACGGAATGAGGTATAAACAAGTTAACTG
>SDWK01000181.1 GCA_004195335.1 Shewanella sp. | reverse complement strand
GTTCAGTAGGTTTTAACAAATGATAGTGTTTGTAACCTTATACTGAAGCTGAAATTGGGAACGATATCTTGATTAATTCGGGGTTTCAGGTACAGGTGTTACAAAGGAGTTGCATTGGTGGCTAAAGCCGAGCAGATACATTTACCCGTAGATAAGCTACAGATCGGGATCACAGTAAAATTACCCCTCTCTTGGAAGAATCATCCTTTCCTGTTTAATCGTGTCGAAATTAAAGAAGAAGCGCAAATTGAGCTCATCAAGAGTTTAGGTGTTACCTATGTGATCGTGCTTTCCGGTGAAGAGATAATCGCGCAAGCTGATGCGGCACAGGTCGAAGTTGAGGAAGTCGAAGAAGTTAAGGTTGAAGTGGATCACAAGATGCTGGTTCGAAAATCATTAAGACTGAGTCAGCAGAGATTTATCAAATGTGTCAATGATAGCCGCTCATCATTTGGCAAGATGGCGAGTGATCCCGAAGGTGCCTATCGAAATTCCGCGGCTCTGGTTGAAGACCTGCTCGAACATATGCAGGAAGTTGAAACGCCATTTCTTGCCTTGGTGAGCGCCGGTGAAAATGATGTGAGTATCACTCAACACGGGATCTCGGTTGCTGTTGTAGCCTTGATGATAGCGAAGGCGATGGATCTTTCTAAATCAGATATGAGAGATATCGCATTAGGTAGTCTTTACCATGACATAGGCAAACTTAGGGTGCCAGATATTATCCGTCGCAAGAAGGGGCCACTGACCGAACATGAAACGAACTTCATGAATAAGCACCCAAACTTCGGCTATGATATGCTCTACAAAACGGGGCTGTATCCGGAGATGGTGTTAAATATTATTCTGCATCATCATGAGTTTATCGATGGAACCGGATACCCAGAAGGCTTAAAAGGCAATAAGATCCCGATAGTCACTCAGATTGTGAGTTTAGCAAACGATTATGACAGACAGCTTTGGACCGAAGAGCATCGCTCTCCTCAAGTCGCCTTAGGATATCTGTTTAAGAACAGGGCCGGTAAACATACTGAGTCACTGATTGCCGTGCTGGTTAAAATTTTAGGTATCTATCCCCCGGGCACAATCGTACAGCTTTCTGACCAAACCGTAGGCAAGGTGATGATGACCACTAAAGAGGTTAAGCAGCCTCAAGTATGGGCTTGTAATGCAGATGGCAGCGATGCGGCGTTACGTTTTCTTACCCAAGAGGACGTGCTCGTTGAGAAGGTCTTAAAGCTCGATGAACTATCAGAGGGCGCAACGAGGGCTTTGCAGGCCGATATGGGCATCAGTTTCTATTTCAGTGGTGTGCCGAAACAGTAAAGATATTGGCCTTTTTTCGTTGAAATATGATGTTAGCCAATAAACACTTAGGAATAGAGTTATCTTGAAGATTAAAACGGTCAGTATTGTGGGTTGTGGATGGTTTGGGTTTCCGTTGGCAAAGGCATTAGTTAAACAGGGTTATCTCGTTAGCGGTAGCAAGCGCTCGATGGAAGCGGCGGCTGCATTAACCCTTGATGGTATCGCAGGCTTTGGCCTCGATCTCGATAACCAGCAATTCAATGGCGTCGAGTTTGACCATTTTCTTGGAAAAGAGGACAGCCTTACACAAGAGCATTGTGAAGGTGAGCCTGGATTGGATACGCAGACGTTAACCATGCTGCATCAAAGACTGCATACCGATGCCATCATCATCAATATTCCCCCTGCAATGGTAAAATCTCCCGGTGCTTATCTGCAACGTTTGAGTTTCCTCAAACGCCTGATGGCTCAGCATAAATATATGAGGATCATCTTTGTCAGCACCACGGGGGTCTACCCTTCGTCAGAAAAGCCCGTGACAGAAAGTGATGCTACGCCGCATTCGCCATCGAGTGAGGTTTTGCTTGAGGCGGAGAAGCTGTTCAGCGAGCTGTCTAACAGCTGTGTTATCCGGTTTGCCGGTTTAGTCGGGCCGGGACGACATCCGGGGCGTTTTCTGGCTGGGAAACACAATTTAGCGGGCAGAATGTCACCGGTTAATTTAGTGCATTTAGACGACTGCATCGGTGCAGTGTCTTGTCTGTTAGCCGGCAGGCCGTTATCCTCCATTTATAATATTTGCGCGAATCAACATCCGGGCCGGGAAGCCTTCTATTCTACAGCGGCTAAAGACTTATCTCTCCAGCCGCCTACATTCAGCGATGAGTCGCAAGTCGGTAAATGTATCGACGGCACTAAAATTGTTACTGAATTAGGCTTTCAATATCGCTATAACGACCCTTTAGCTATGCTGTGTGAATGTAACTAATCCGAGCTTAGGTATTAATTTAGGTATTAACTTAGGAAGAGACGATGAATTTTTTAAAGTGGCCTTTAACCACATTACTGCTTTTCGTTGCAGCTAATACGATGATGTTTAACAGAGTAGAGGCCCAGACCTTCGTCGAAGGGGTCGACTATGTGCAAGTCAGAGGGATCCCCGAGGCTAAGTCTCCCATTGTCAGGGAGTTCTTCTCCTATAATTGTGGTCATTGCTACCGTCAGGACCCTTTGTTCGAGAAAACGGTCGAGCTCCTCGGTGACAAGGTGGAGTTTAGCAGAACGCCTATCGGTGCCGGTCGTCCGAGTTGGATTTTAAGTCAGGAAGCCTACTATCTGGCTCAGCAATTTAAATTAACGCCGCAGGTTCATGGCAATCTTTTTAAGCGTATACATGAGAAAGAGGGTGCGTTTACACGTCCTGAGCAATTGAGAGATTATTTCGTACAGCAAGGCGTCAGTACCGACAAGGTTGAAAAAGCGATGAGTTCGGCCGATGCCAGTCTTGCCATCTCTAATTACGACACTCAGGCTCAGCTGGCCGGAATTCGTGGTGTACCTTCATTGCTGGTTAACGGTCAATACCTGATCAAGTCTAAGCAACGCACAGCGGAAGAGTTAGCCGAGTTGGTGAACTATCTGTTGTCGCTGGAAGCCGAAAAGTAAGACTCACTGCTCATCTTCTGACAGATGATAAAGAATCAAAGCCCGCATTTCTGCGGGCTTTTTTAGTTCTTTC
>SDWK01000175.1 GCA_004195335.1 Shewanella sp. | reverse complement strand
GAAATGGTCAATATAGTCATCGTTGGTGGTGGTGCTGGTGGTATGGAGATCGCCACAAAACTAGGTCGAAAACTTGGAAAAAAGGGAAAAGCAAAGGTCACTCTAATTGATTGCGCCGAAAGCCATGTCTGGAAGCCTTTGCTGCATGAGGTTGCCACAGGCGCACTGGATATCGGTATCGATGCCCTCAGCTATCGCGGTCATGCCGCCAATCATGGTTATCATTTTCAGCAAGGTGCAATGACCAATATTGATCGTGACAATAAACAGGTCATTTTGGCCCCTATTTTGGATGATTCCGGTGACGAACTACTGCCGGCACGTCGTATCAGTTATGACTATCTGGTTATTGCGATTGGCAGTATCGCCAATGACTTCAAGATCCCGGGGGTTCGTGAGCACTGTGTCTTCTTGGACAGTACAGAGCAGGCAATGCAGATCCGCAGCATGTTGCTAAATAAATTCATGCGCTATGCAAGTCATCACCAACTGGATGAGAAAATTAAAATTGCCGTTGTTGGAGCGGGTGCCACCGGAGTTGAGATGTCAGCCGAAATGCATCACGCCGTCGATCAGCTCAGCGGTTTTGGTTACAAAATCGATAGCAGCCTATTAGAGATAACTTTGGTCGAAGCCGATAAGCGAATTTTACCTAAAGTAGAAAAGAGGGAGATCTCGGATTCGGTAGCGAAAGAGCTCACCGCAATTGGTGTCAGTGTGCTTACCAATACCCGTATCAGTGAAGTCACCCCCGAAGGATTACATACTACCGAAGGTCAACAGATCCCTGCGGATATGGTTATTTGGTCAACGGGAGTTAAGGCACCCGATTTCTTAAATGAAATTGGTGGGCTTGAGAGTAACCACATAAACCAGGTTATGGTTAAGCAAAATATGCAAACGACCCGCGATCCCCATATTTTTGCCATTGGAGATTGCGCAGCCTGCCCACAGGAAGACGGAAGCTGGGTCCCGCCAAGAGGCCAGTCTGCAAGACAGATGGCATTGATGACGGCTGATAACATTAGCCTAATGCTGGAAGATAAAGCACCTGCTAACGAGTATGTTTATAAAGATCTCGGATCATTGGTTAACTTGTCCAAATTTCATACCGTGGGTAACTTAATGTCATTCATGGGAGGAGGCGTATTGGTCGAAGGTAAGATAGCCAGATTTGTCTATACGTCATTGTACCGCAGACATTTGATCGAACTTCACGGCGTATTTAAAGGGACTTTATTGATGCTTGCTAAGGGGATCAGCCGTATTATTCATCCTCACCTGAAGCTTCATTGATCTTCCGAACGTAAACTAAGCCTCATCATTAAGGGCCTCCGTTTGGAGGCCTTTCCATTTCAGATAAAAAGGTTAAGATACCAGGCAATCAACAATATTTGACACTCATGCCAATCACCTTGTTAATGGATATTGGTATCAAAAATTTACATAAGAGTAGCCATGACTAAAACAATACCTGCAACAATACTCCTCGCTTCACTGGTAATTCTATCTGGCTGTGCAGAGCTAAAAGAAACCGGACGTATCATCGGAGACACCACCAAAGAGGTGACAACTGAAATTGGTCATGCGACAAGGGACACAACTAAGGCCATAGGTCATGCATCACGCGATGCCGTAAAATCAGTTAACGACGATTTAAGTAAAAAAGACTAACTGGTTAACTATTTTTCCCGACGATTAAGCCGGGCCAAAATACATTATTGCCGAATTCATGTTCTCGACAATAATATGCACCTCTATGCGGCACAGGCTCTGATCCCATCAGAGCTAATGGCAGGTCTTTTCCGTCGACATTCACAAATACAATCTTGTTGATACACACCACCGGAAGATGAGCCATTTTAGAATGAAAATAAAAAAGTCTGCTGATGCAGACTTTTTTAACATAGAAATTGATTTATCAAGCTATTTCAGATGACGTTTAATTTCACCAATAAAGGTATTGATATCGGCGCGACTGATATCCGCATGAGTGACTAACCTAACTGTAGAACCCGGGCTTATCAAGATGCCGCTCTGCTTTAGTTTCATTGCGAGAGACCCGATATCCACGCCGTCATTTACATAAGCGAATACCATATTTGTCTGAACCAATGGGATATCGACTCTGAACTCTGCCAGCGTCGACAGCTGCTCTGCAAGATAACGGGCATTATCATGATCAACGGCTAAGCGCTCAACCTGATCCGTTATCGCTAAACTTGCGGCTGCCGCAAGTATACCGGCTTGACGCATACCGCCACCGAGCATTTTACGCCAACGTCTGGCTTTTCCGATCAGGCGTTCATCACCGAGTAAGATTGAGCCTACTGGCGCACAAAGCCCTTTAGATAAACAGATAGAGACAGAATCAAAATATTGAGTGATCTCACTAATCGCAATATTTTGCGCAACGGCAGCATTAGCGACACGAGCACCATCTAAATGTATTTTTAACTTATGGTCGAAAGCCAATGTTTGCGCCTGAGCCAAATACTCTTGGGGAAGCACCTTACCACCTATGGTGTTCTCTAAGCTCAGCAGCCTTGTCTTAGCAAAATGAATATCATCGGGCTTTATCGCTGCTTTTATCTCTGAAAGTAAGATAGAGCCATCGGCTTGGTTATTCAGTGGCTGTGGCTGAATACTGCCAAGTACTGCCGCCCCACCGCCTTCAAATTTATAGTTATGAGCCTGTTGACCACAGATATATTCATCGCCACGTTCACAATGTGACATCAAGGCTAACAAATTAGCCTGAGTACCCGATGGAGTAAACAAAGCACCATCGAAACCATACATTTCGGCTGCCATTGCCTCTAAACGATTCACAGTCGGATCATCACCATAAACATCATCACCAACTTCAGCAGTCGCCATCGCTTTACGCATTGCCTCTGTCGGCATAGTTACGGTATCGCTACGAAAATCTATCATAAGGCCTCTTTACAACAAATAAAAAATTCGAGAATAGGCATACTAACCTTACTGCTGACGCGGTGCTACTGTTAATAGAACAGAGCAAAAAATCTAAAAAGATCACCAAGG
>SDWK01000174.1 GCA_004195335.1 Shewanella sp. | reverse complement strand
TAATTCATGGCTCCCGCTTCTGCCGATAGGCTCCAACGGTTAGAAATCGGCCAAAATCCTACGACTCCCAGAGTCATACCTTTAGCACCTACATCATTGATTTTGTCTGAGTAGTCTACCCATTCGGCGCGACCAAGATCCCGGTAGCCGAGCTCAACACCAAAATAGTCGTTAAACAGGTAACCACCGAAAACATCCCATGCATAGGGATCATCTTCACCGCAGACTTTCATGGTTTTCATGTCGCAGTTGGGCTCGTAATTATTAACACCCAGACCGCCACCGATATACCAGGGGGTGAGTTCTTGTGCCGCGTTTGCAGCGAATGGAAGCATAGAAGTAAGCAGAACTGCTTTTAATGTGTTATTCATCATCTCAAATCCTTTTTTGATTTCCGTTCCCAAGATGTCTTATCATCGGATAAAACACGGCCAGCATAGTGGTTGGGGAGCCTTTAATTTAGCCGCCAGCTAGCGACATAACCCATCGCTTTTGTGTTTACTTTCAAGCTGATTATAGGCTGTAGTGTATTTTCCAGTGTTTCCAGTATTTTAGGCAAAAAAAAAGTGCATTCAAAAGAATGCACTCAGTGTAATTAGCTTATGACTTCAGGTCGGTTCTCTATCGAGTCCACACCCAGTTGTCAAGGCTGATTGGGTCTACGCCGTTGGCCTTGATGTAGTTTCTATGGTCAACTAAGCGCTGTAGCATATCGGTTGTAATTGCAACATGTTGCGTTTCATCGATCACATCTTGTTGGAATAGCTTGTAAGCCATATCAATAACTAAGTGATAACGAGAAGTACCGTTACGAACGCCCATATCGAATGGAGTGGTCGTTGAACCTTCCTCTTCATAACCCTTGATTCTGAAGCGAGAGCTACCCTTATAATCGAACACGAGTTTCTTGATAGTGTTCGGGTAACCGTGGTAGTTGAATACAACGCCCTTATCGGCTGTAAATACTTCATCCATTAACCAAGGCTTGCTTTGGAAGTCCAAGCTACCTAGACCGCTGCTGGTTAATTCTGAAACACTGACGAAACGGATACGAACACGTGGTAGTAATTCTCTGATTAATACCAGAGCCGCCATTGCTTCTTGAGTAACGTAATCACCACAACCAACTAGAACAACATCAGGGTTTTCATCGGAAGCGAAGTCCCAAACCATGACACCATCTTTAGCCTGTCGACGGGCTTCATCCAGTGATAACCATTGTGGTAAGTCTTTCTTACCGGCAACGATGATATTTAACTTATCACGATCGGCGTAGGCACGCTCAGTGTAAACCAATGTGCTGTTACCATCTGCAGGTAGGTATGCAGAGATAATCTTAGGATGTTTCTCAAGCATAGCACCCAAGAATGATGGGTTCTGATGTGAGTAACCGTTATGATCCTGACGCTCTAACAATGAAGAGAGAACGACGTTGCATGCTGGTACCGGCTTACGGAAGTGTACGCCTTGACTAGCATATACATACTTACAGTATTGGTCTGCCATTGATGAAACAACTTGAGAGAATGACTCATAAGTTGGGAACATCGCGTGACGACCAGTCACTGTATAACCGTGCATCATACCGAAAAGCAAGTTTTCAGATAATAGCTCGATAACGCGACCATCGCGGGCCATGTCTTCATCCCACTCTTCGATTGGCCACATCCATGCTCTGTCAGTCTCTTCGAATACAGCTTGAAGCTGGTTCGAATAAGTTTCATCTGGGCTGAAGATACGTAGGTTACGTTGGTCACGGTTGAGTTTCATTGCATCACGCATCCACTCACCCATCTTGTACATAGATAGACCACGTGTGCCACGAGGCGTTTCTGGACCGTAAGCGAGTTTAGATAGATCCGGATTTGCAAGTGCACGAACCACTTCACCACCGTAGCTTAGGTGTTGCTGACCACAAGTTAACTGTTTAGGTGGAAGTAGGCTCTGAATCTCTTTATCGAAGATTAGCTCGCCTTTATCATTAATAGAATAAAGCTCACCGAATTTATAGCTAGCTAACCAAGTGTTTAGCGCGTCTAAGTGACCTTTATCCGTTGCACACTTGTTGACAATAACCTGATGTGATTCACAGTTACCTTCAAGCTTCTTGCCGTTGTACTCAGAAGTACCCGTCCAACCTTTAGCTGTACGCATTAAGATGACTGGCCAGCGTGGCTTAACTACATCTTCACCAGAACGTGCGCGTTTCTGAATATCGCTGATCATCTCATATGACAAGTCCATGGCATTGACCATTTGAACGTAGACATCTTCTTCGTGCTCATCGTCAACGATAATTGGATGGTAACCTAAACCACGGAATTCAAGGTCCAATTCTTCATGGCTCATACGACCCATACGAGTCGGGCCAGAGATCTTATAACCGTTGATATGAACGATGGGTAGTACAGCACCGTTAGTTGCAGGGTCTACTAAACGGTTGGCATACCAAGACGCGGCTAGTGGGCCCGTTTCTGATTCACCATCACCAATTAAACAAGCTGCAATCAGATCTGGATTATCTAATACTGCACCCCAGGCAACTGAAAGTGAATAACCGAGTTCGCCACCTTCCAAAATTTGTCCAGGAGCTTCAGGGTTAGCGTGTGAAGGGTAACCATATGCTGCCGAGAACTTCTGACAGATATCTGTGATACCTTCTTCATTGTATGGAATGACATCTGGGTAAAAATGGCTAAGTGAGCCTTCCATGAAAAGGTTCGCTTGTACTGCTGGGAAACCGTGGCCAGGGCCTACAAGGTAGACGAATGAGCGGTTGTTCTTAACAATTAGACGGTTAACGTTAGCGTAGACAAAGTTAATACCAGGGCAAGTACCCCAGTGACCTAATAGTCTAGGCTTGATATCTGTGTGTGCAAGTGCACGCTTATGCAGCACGTTTTTCTTTAGATAAATTTGCGATGTCGCTAGAAAGTTTGTAGCTCTTACAAATTTCTTTAATGCGCTGATCTCTTGCTGTTGTGACATAAATAACCCCATTTATAGTAAGCAAAAAGGTAACCAAAGCTCATATTCAGTACTATATTTG
>SDWK01000964.1 GCA_004195335.1 Shewanella sp. | reverse complement strand
GAGCCATTACATAAAGATTTGTCTCTTCCTTCTACGCCAGAAGCATTAATGAGAAGTCGTTATAGTGCATTTGTTCTCAAAGAGTATGAATACTTGATAGCGACCCATCATCCTGACTATTTGGATGGTCTTACTGCACAAATATTGGCTCAGGGCAGAGAAACACACTGGCTGTCTCTCAATATTTTATCGACGAGGAGTGGCGAACAGTCCGCAGAGGTCTGCTTTCAGGCTTGGTATAGAGATGAGACAGAGATCGATGCTATCCATGAATGTTCTCAGTTTGAGTGTGTCGATGGGCACTGGCTTTATACTCAAGGCGAGCAGAAAGCGGCAATTCTGCCAAAGAGAAATGAACCATGCGTCTGTAATAGTGGTAGAAAGTTTAAACAATGTTGTATGAACATAGGGGGTTAAAAACAGTAAACTCGTCCCTTCACCATTAAAAAATCATTGTCTAGTGAAGCAGCTCAGGGTTAGCTTGAAGTATAAATCGACTAAACTCGGATTCTCTTAGTGCAGGACTGTAGAGGAAACCTTGAGCCTGATGGCATTTATGATCGGACAAGAAATTCTCCTGCTCCAGAGTTTCCACACCTTCCGCTGTCAAAGAAATATTCAGCGCAGAAGCCATAGCAATAATCGCACTCACGATCTCCCTACTCTCACGGCTTATTGTTAAATCAGATATGAAAGAGCGGTCAATCTTAAGCTTACTGATGGGGAATTGTTTCAGATATCGCATAGAGCTATAACCAGTGCCAAAGTCATCGATTGCGAGACCGACACCGAGCTCAGAAAGCTCCTGACACAATTTTGTGGCATTTTTGATATCTTCCATCAACTCAGTTTCGGTGATCTCAAGAATCAAAGTACTAGGCTTTAACCGATAACGGCTTACCAGTTGCCATACTTGCTCATACAGATTTCCACTAAAAAACTGTCTCGCCGAAACATTAACATGCATAGACATCTCAATGTCATGGTGCTGCCATAGATTGAGTTGCCTGCACGCGGCTTCGAGTACCCAGGAACCGATGGCATTGATAAGACCCGTCTGTTCGGCAATATCGATAAAGGCACCAGGGTACAGCACCCCTTTCTTAGGATGATGCCAGCGGATCAGAGCCTCTGCACCGATATAGGCGTTCTTCTCGAGATCTTTCAGGGGTTGATAGTAGAGTTCAAACTCTCGCCCTCTTAGCGCTGTTTGCAGATCTCTTTCAATTTCAGAGTTATCTTTAAAGGCATTGAGTAAGGCGTTATTGAAAATCTGAATTGTATTACCCGGTTTATTTTTCGCGTATTGTAATGCGATATCGGCGCAGGCCAAAGGCAAAAACAACTCTTCTACCGAGTTAATATCGACAATGGCCATCGCGGGCTTCGGGTCAATATGCTCTCTGCCAATGGCCACAGGCATAATCAACTGGCGATATAACCTGGAAGTAATATAGTCCATGTCGGCTTCGCTCTGCGATGGCAAAATAATGGCAAACTCATCACTGCCCACGCGTGCGATTTGATCTGTATGGTTCACATTGGCAAAATGTTTTAATCTTCTCGCGATTTCGATAAGAAGAATATCGCCATTTTCGTGACCGTAGGTGTCGTTAAAACGCTTAAATCCGCAAAGATCTATCAAAATAAGTAGCCCCTTTGCAGTCTTGTCCAGCTTACGATTGAAATAAGTACGATTGTATAAGCCTGTTAAGCCACAATGCCAGGCTAAACGTTCTAATTCCGACTGATACCTTAACTCTTCGGAGCAGTCTTCAGCATTAACTAAGGCAAAATGGTTACCTCTTTCGGTAATAAACTGCTTAACCGAATACCTTAACCAATACGTAGAGCCGTCTTTACGCCTAATTTCAGATTCGCCTTTAGCGGGTTTACCCTCTCGAACTTTTGCCAATGTCATCATGGCCTGCTCGGGGTGTTGTCTCACAAAATCAAGCTCTTTGAACGAGCGACCAATTACTTGGCTTTTAGCGGCACCTGATATTTCCTCATGTGCTTGGTTTACATACTCAATAATATCGGTATGAAGATTCACTAACATACTGATCTGTTCCGATTGCTCGGCCGCACTTAAAAATAGCGTGAGTTTTTCATCTTTTTCATAGGCATTACGTGTTGCCAACGTTAACGCCAACTGATCGGCAACTTGAGATGCGATATGAATTTCTGAGTCCGACCAGTGAAAATGATCTTTTCTTTCCAGAAAAAGAACGCCCTCAAGATGACCATTGATCCTGATTGCAATATCTAATGTGGACTTAATCCCCTTAGGGGTAAAATAGACTGCAGCGAGTTCATCGAGTCTGGTATCGCTGCCAATATCGGTCGCATCGATAAGACGTTGATTTTTTAGCTCACTAATATATTGGGGACAATCTTGAGGGGCTGGTCGTGAAAAAATATCGGACAGCAAGGTGCCATAATTAGCAATATTACTAATTTCATTGTTATCACAAGAGAGGATGCAAACACCAACGTGCGTGACATGAAGCTGCTGACACAGAAGCTCTGTGGCTAGTTCGGCAGTCTTTTGAAAATCACCTTCTTGTTTGGCTTTGGAATTAACGATCAATTCCAACAAATGTTGATACTTACGTTTCTTCACTAAATGTCCTTGAAGTAGCAAGCCAAATGGCTTGCTGGTTGTCTCAAATTAACTTTGGTTTGCGAGCCCAGAGATAATGAAACCAATATATGAACAAATTTTTAACGTATTTTTTCTTTTCGAAGACTACACGATAAGGTCACGAGTCAGCAACACACTGGTTAATTTAAAACCCATTTTCGAGCTGAAAAATCATTTTTTCGGCACTAAATGCGAAGTTGAGCATTAAAGTGACCTGCTCATTTTCAGATTTAATCTCAGTTTTTATTTCATCGAATCGATTTTTTGCTTTCTCCGAAATAGCTTCGGCTTCTGCTTGAGCGTCAGCGCCGGTAAAACTTATTGCTAGCTGGGTATCATGCTCATCGATCACAGCCCCAATATCGGCAAAGCTACCGCAGTCATTGCACGTATCGTTGACGAG
>SDWK01000963.1 GCA_004195335.1 Shewanella sp. | reverse complement strand
AGATGTGTATAAGAGACAGCGAATGATCAGCGTGCCGGATCGCCGTAAAACTATTGAGCTGATCGAAATGGCCTGCGAGGCCGGCGCACGATTGATACCAACCTGCCAGGTTTTGGAAATTAGCGCCAGGACCTATCAGCGCTGGACAACGGGAGGTAGCGTCTTGAAGGATCAACGCCCGGAGGCCATACGGCCTATTCCAGCCAACAAGCTGACGCTGGATGAAAGAAAGCGTGTACTGGATATGTGCCATCAGAAGGAAAATGCCAGTCTGCCTCCGTCGCAGATTGTGCCCAAATTGGCTGATCAGGGTCACTATATCGCTTCTGAGTCGAGCTTTTATAGAATTCTTCACGAGGTCAATGAGCAGAACCATCGGGGCCGCAGCCAGAAACCGCGAAAAAGCACTCCTCCTAAGGGATTTTGTGCAACTGGTCCCAACCAGGTTTGGACGTGGGATATTACGTGGTTGCCCACTTCCATTCGCGGCATGTTTTTTTACCTTTATATGATCGTGGATGTGTTCAGCCGAAAAATCGTCGGTTGGGAGGCATACAATCGGGAGTGTTCCAGCAATGCGGCCACCTTTGTCCATAAGGCCGTTTTGGCCGAAGGATGCATCCTCAAACCGCTTGTGCTGCATTCTGACAATGGTTCGCCCCAAAAGGGATCCACGCTCAAT
This sequence comes from Shewanella sp., assembly GCA_004195335.1. Lineage (GTDB taxonomy): Bacteria > Pseudomonadota > Gammaproteobacteria > Enterobacterales > Shewanellaceae > Shewanella. The sequence goes on along the minus strand of SDWK01000963.1, from coordinate 2,348 downwards.
GCCAAACTTGAATCGCTGGGGATCATGGCTTCGTTCAGCCGGCCGAGAGTCAGCAACGACAACCCCTATTCGGAAGCGCTTTTTCGAACGTGTAAATATCGGCCGGGCTATCCAAGATCTGGATTTGAAACAATCGAGGATTCTCGCAGTTGGGTGAATCAATTTGTTCTCTGGTATAACAATATTCATTTGCATAGTGCGATTCGTTTTGTCACCCCGAATCAACGGCATCGGGGTGAAGATCTTCAAATCCTTCAACACCGGCAAATGGTTTATGAAAGGGTGAATTCAAGTTGCAAGTGCACCACGAATAGCACTATAAAAGGCTTCATGAGGCGTCTGATAATTGAGGCATTTCCTCGGTCTATGGTTTAATTTTTTCACTGCGAATGCAAGATCTTTATTCGTTATATCTTTGAAGTTAGTCCCTTTTGGGAAGTATTGTCTTATCAAACCGTTGGTATTTTCATTTGAACCACGCTGCCAAGCCGAATAAGGATCGGCAAAATAAATAGAGAAGCCTGTTTTTTTCTCAAGCTGTTTGAAGTAGGAGAATTCCTTGCCATTGTCGACTGTAAGTGTCTTTCGCATTACCTTTGGAACGCGCCTGAATGCTTTGGCAGATACAATGGTCATTGTTTCGGCAGTTTTATCTGAGAGCTTTGCAGCGACAAGATAACGACTTTTGCGCTCAACATGGGAGGCGATGCCGCCGCTACCTTTCGCCCCTTCGACCGTGTCGCCTTCCCAGTCGCCGAAACGGTTTCGATTATCGACAGCTTCAGGACGCTCCGAGATGCTTACGCGTCCTGGTATTAAACCACGGCCGGAACCGTAACGTCGCTGTTTGCGGCGCCTTTTGTGATGCCGCCGAAGGTGGGTATAGAGATCGCCGCCATTCTTGGCGTCAGAATAAATCCACTGGTAAATGGTTTCGTGGCAGATACGCATTGTTTTGCTGTTTGGAAAATCAACGGTCAGCCGATTGACGATTTGCTCAGGCGACCAGTCCTCCGCAAGCTTACATTTTACATAATGGACTAACTGAGGGTTAGATTGTCTGATAGTATGATGAGACATACGTTTTCTCTGATCAGCAAAGAATTGAGCGGCGTCATACCAATAAACAGCGTCATCGGCATACGTCGGTCGATTACGTCTGATCTCCCGGCTGATTGTCGTATGGTGACGGTTGAGACGTCGGCCGATTTCACGTGAACTTAAACCGTAAAGAACTAAATGGGAGATGACATAACGCTCCTCAGATGTTAAATGGGAATAGGACATGATGGGCTCCTTCTGGTTGCTGTGGGTTGGTGGTTCTCCTCACATTACCAGATAGCCTGTCATGTCCACTATTCATTTATATAGTTGTGGTGCACTTTGAAGTTGAATCTACCTCTTATAAAAAACGGTCTTGTCAAAACCTGTGTTATCGTCAGTATTCAAAATCCGATCTTATTACAGATATCCCCATTATTTCTTGTCACTTTTGAGTTTCTTGGATTTTGCCTTCAACCGTTCAATAAGCTCTTGTGCTCTTTTTTTTGCTTCTCGCTCCTTATCATCTAACACTTCAGCCCATGGCTCAGTGATGCGCCATGTCAACTTGCCGCTGAGAGGTGGTTCTGGATATGCTCCCGGATCATACAGCGAATACCCCCGAAACTCTACGGGGCTTTCTTGGTAGCAAGACCAGACGGCTTTTCTGATAAGATCCGGATCTCCTTCAAATTGAAGGTCGATTAAAGAAAGTTGCTTTCGGAATCGCTCAATCATTTTCATGGACAAGTTGAATAGAAAAGGATGGGGCGCATTGGTTCCAATGATTCGCTTCTTCTCATCAACGCCCTGGTGAATCAAAGCTTTCAGAGCTTCACCAGTCGAATGACCCCACGATTCTGGTCCCCCAATGATAAGATAACGGATGTTTGGATTCGCAACGATGTTGCATACAATTTTCTCAAATCCAATATTCTCAGTTTGTACAGTACCTGATAGAGCAGCTCCAGTTTCTATTCCGACCCTCACGAGGGTCTCAAGTTCTTGGGGTATTTTATCCTCGTCAGTAGTTAAAATGATCGCTACAGCAGCTGGAGAATAATCGTTTCCTCTAAGGTATCTACCATCCTCTGGAGGGTAATCTGGATGTGGATCGACTTTAAGCATTTTTTTTACATCCTTCTGTATAAATACAAGATCATTAGATATCTTACCATAGCCTCAAGGGAATAACAATTTTCATCAATTCTTGTTTTCTGGCTTTTCGTCTTTTTCCGGTTTACGGCCACTTATTATTTCGGGTTCTGCTCCTGATTCTTCTTCGGTTGCTTCCTTTTCTTCTGTAG
>SDWK01000962.1 GCA_004195335.1 Shewanella sp. | reverse complement strand
TACGGCCAGCGCATCTGCAACCATTTTTTCGTAATAATTATCAATATTTTCCTGGATTGACATGCTAACCTCTTGTCTTTTAAGGTGTTCGTGTTGTGCTTTAAGTGACACGATAACACAGTCTGAGAGATTGTGAAGTGGATTGCAGACAGCGGACGTTTGCAGCCTATCGCTGGCACGCATTACGATCCTATCGAGTGTCCGGTTTGGGCCAGTAACAGGTTCCCTAAGGCGACATCGATTGCCCCTTTCTTGTCTAATGAAAAAAACGGTATCATTCGCTGCGGAGCATTTGGACTCCATGACTCTTACCGGATATATAACTTATGGACCTCTTTATCTACCTTGATGGTTCTAACATTGACCCTGTCGACTTCGATAAGTTGAGCCACCCCATCTGCGAATCCATCTCTGAATGGGTCAAGCAGAATCCGTCCAATGTGATCCTTGTGAACCAGCGCAGCGATGAACCTGACGGCGATACCTCGCATCCGCGTGAGTTTCCGGCGCTGGGTATTCACATGGAGGTAAAGCGGAAAACGGAACTAAAAGTGCCATTGAATTTTTTCTATACCTTAGCCAAGCAGCATAAGCAGGAGTTTGTATTGGGTGTTCTGAACAAGGAAACGGGCGCGACCGAGGAGGTTTATTACTTTGGCTTCGAAGAAGGCAAGCCTGATGCCTTTGAAGTGTCCAACTATGTTGGCCTTTGAACCGTCAATCGAGCTCATTAACGACGCGATTATGATAGTCGTAGAACAGCTCGCCATTTCCACCACGCCAACGACACTCAAAGGCGAATGGATTAAGGTGAACACGGTCAGAAATTGATAAGCCAAACGCAAAACCTGTGTCGACAAGCTTGATCACGCCCCTGATATTAACCGCTTTTCACGACCCCCTTGGCACAATCCCAGTGCAGGGTGGAAACCATCTTCGCGGCTTCGTTTGGCAGGGGAATGCTATTTAGCCGTTTTATGTTCTCCTCGGTGAAAAACAACTGTGCTTCAATCAGCAGTTTTTCCGCCGCCACTAAGTTGTGTTCAACCTGGTCAGGCCAATCAACCGATACGCCGACAACCCCCTTCGATCCTGCTTTTTTTGCCTTTTCATCGAGTATCGTCAATGGCTTAAGAACGCTTTCAACCAATAACTGCCGGATATCCGCAAAAAAGATGCCCAACCCATCCAGTTGCTCAATATCCTGTAGTTGTTGGTCGCTGGCGTTGTTTTCTATCAGAAGTTCAAAAACAGAACTTTCCTCCTTCCCCGCCTGCAGCTCTTTCAGAGCGATAACCAGCTCCGATGGATAGGATTTTTGAAAGTGACTCAGCGACTGAAACAACCAGTTGGCCCCTTGAGGCATCTGCTTGAGCTCCTTTACCCGCTCCTTAATGCGCCGGCTTTCGCTGACAAAGATATCCAGATCCATGTTCCGGGTGACAGATTGTACAGTCGATGAACGGGTTGACGCGGTAGAGCTACGGCCTGATCGACTTCGAGACATCTTTGGAGGGATTAGCGCAGCCGGATCCATATGACGGTTGGCGCAACTTTCGCAAATACTACATTCCGCCCCATTCGAGAGGCGAACCAAATACCCCTTTTTGTGATTTAGATAACAGTTAGTAATACTGCAGCTGGCGATCTTTCTAGGAAAGGAATAAGAGGCCAGTACATACCTTAGCCGTGATCGACTGGGTGGCACGGACGCCTCGAAGTGGGGGCGATTGATGATATCTTCCAGCGTGTTGATGCTGATTCTGTCTTCTGTGTAAAAGTTGGCCATCGTTTTGGAGTCTCAGGCTACGGTTGTCGGCTATCATATTTCGCGATACGAAGCGCTTCATAAAAACACAGGTAGGTTACCCTATTCTAGGCGCGGTAACCTAAGGGTACTCTGATCAACGCATTGCTACCCAGTGACTGGCGGCTGCCGCCGTTAAACCCGCCGCTCGTGATGATCATTGTAAGGAAAAAAGGCAGTACCCCCTTCTCTTCTTTGCATACGCGGTATATATAGTCATTACGTTTCGAGTTCGATCGCGGTCTCAAATTTCTCCCGCCTTAGCGAAATCAATGAGCGGAATTTGCTTAGATTGGGATCGCTGGCCAGTTCACGACGGGAAAATGCCTCGTAGGCTTGTATATCTGGCACCAGCACCACCAGCACAAAATCTACCTCACCGGTAACCTGATAGCACTGACTTACCTCCGGCGCGGCCTTCATTTTACGTACAAAAGTGTCGTAGATATCCAACTGGTCACGCACCATCTCCACCTCGACGATGATGTTGAGCCGGAACCCAACCACCTCAGGATTGACCAGCGAAACGTCGGCACAGATCACGCCTGATTGGCGAAGCTTGCGTACCCGTCGCAGGCAGGCAGGCGGCGACAATCCAACCTGTTCAGCCAGGTGCTGGTTGCTGATCCGATTGTTCCGTTGCAGGACGCTGAGTATATGCCGGTCGATTCGATCAAGATCCATAGGGCTAATATTTCGTTTTGTGGCTTGTAATAATTCAAATATTTCTTAATCTACTATAATTAACAATTATAGCCATGTATTACGATGAAATAAGAAATTACTGAAAATGAAATCTCTCTATCCTTGACGGCTCATTATTAACCCGGGGGTTAATAGGAGACGCAAGGATGCGTCAACATGGGTCGTAGACCAATGCGAGCCCCAGAAAATCAAGCAGTTCCACGCAACTGCGGCAGCCTTTTTTGTAGGTAAGAGCAGGGGCGACGGGCAGATAGGTATGGAACCTATTTGTCCACCAGGTTAATAGTTCATCTTTTTTCACCGAGACCGATCATGTTCAAGACGCTGTCGACACACTCCTTCGTATCCAACACCTTGACGGAATTGATTAAGGAGATCTATTCCGTCTGCTACACCCTGTTCAAGCTGATGATTCCGGTAATCATTGTGGTCAAGATCCTGGAAGAGATCGGAGCTATCCCGGTACTCAGTCGCTTCCTGGAGCCGCTGATGAGCCTGGTGGGGTTGCCCGAGTCTATGGGGTTAGTGTGGACGACAACG
>SDWK01000959.1 GCA_004195335.1 Shewanella sp. | reverse complement strand
AGATGTGTATAAGAGACAGATATTGAGTCGGATGTAAATGGCTCACCATGTGCCGGGCTCGCGCCCCACGTTGGAGTACTTATGAGTTCCACTGTCGAAGAAGAGAAAAGTTTAGCGCTAAAAATCTTTATTTTTCTGACCGTTTTTCTCGCTCCTCTTGTATCGGTACTTTGGGGATTGGGATTTTCATCTCTAGTTGCCCAAGCTGCGCCATTTCAGTATTTTTCCCCAGATAGATAAGGAACGCCCACATGTCGTTAGCTGAGGCGCATATCTCAAGCCTACTAGTCCAGGTTAGTCCTGAACATTTAAATGAAACTAAAAAAAGAATTGAAGCGTTTGATGAAGCCGAAATTTATGGCGTCAGTGACGTCGGAAAAATAGTTGTAGTCCTAGAGACTCAAGCAGAAGGCTTTATTACAGACGTTATTGAAAAAATAAATAATATGCCAGGCGTGCTTGGTGCCACTATGGTTTATCACCAAATTGATAGTGAAACCAATACCGATACCAATAATAACAATCTAACCCCCGATAACAGCAATAGTGTTAGTGAGGAACAAGTATGAAAATGTCTAGACGTGAGTTTATCAAAGCAAATGCTGCGGCATCTGCTGCGGCACTTGCAGGGATCACTCTACCGGCCACTGCAACGAACTTAATCGCATCAAGTAATGAGTCAAAAATTCATTGGGATAAAGCGCCTTGCCGTTTCTGTGGTACAGGTTGCTCCGTACTTGTTGGTACTCAGGAAGGTAAAGTTGTTGCCACCCAAGGTGATCCGGAATCTCCCGTCAATAAAGGCCTTAACTGTATTAAAGGTTATTTCCTTTCAAAAATTATGTATGGCTCAGACAGGTTAACTCAGCCACTGTTACGTCAAACTAATGGGAAATTTGATAAGAATGGTGACTTTGCTCCAGTGAGCTGGGATCAAGCCTTTGATATCATGGCTGATAAGTGGAAAGCGGCTTTAAAAGAGAAAGGGCCTACCAGTGTGGGTATGTTTGGCTCTGGCCAGTGGACCGTAATGGAAGGTTATGCTGCTTCTAAGATGATGAAAGCGGGTTTCCGCTCTAACAACATAGATCCTAATGCGCGTCACTGTATGGCTTCAGCCGTTGGTGGCTTTATGCGTAGCTTTGGTATCGATGAGCCTATGGGCTGTTATGATGACTTCGAAGAAGCCGATGCCTTTGTTCTGTGGGGCTCGAACATGGCTGAGATGCATCCTATTTTATGGTCTCGCATCACTGACAGACGCTTAAGTCATCCCCATGTGAAAGTGAACGTATTATCAACCTATTACCATCGTTCATTTGAACTGGCAGATAAAGGTTATATCTTTAAGCCACAAACCGATCTTGCAATAGCCAACTTTATTGCTAACTACATCATTGAAAACGATGCAGTGAATTGGGACTTTGTTAATAAGCATACCCATTTCAAGCAAGCCACTACAGATATTGGTTATGGTTTAAGGGATGAGCATCCCCTGCAACAAAAGGCAGCTAACCCCAATGTAGGTAAAATACATTCAATCGATTTTGAACAGTATAAAAAATCAGTAGCGCCATATACGCTTGAAAAAACCGCTGAAATGACCGGTCTAGGTGAAGATAAACTGCTCACACTCGCAAAGCAGTTTGCCGATCCTAAGATCAAGGTGATGTCGCTTTGGACTATGGGGATGAACCAACATACCCGTGGTGTATGGATGAACTCGCTGGTTTATAACATCCATCTATTAGTGGGTAAAATATCAACTCCCGGTAATGGACCATTTTCACTTACGGGCCAACCGTCAGCGTGTGGTACAGCGCGTGAAGTGGGTACTTTCTCGCATCGTTTACCCGCAGATATGGTTGTTGCTAATCCTAAACATCGTAAACTTGCAGAGCAATTATGGAAAATCCCAGAAGGCACTATCCCACCTAAGCCTGGATTCCATGCTGTTTTACAAGACCGTAAGCTGAACGACGGTGTGCTTAATGCTTATTGGACCATGTGTAACAACAACATGCAGGCAGGTCCCAATATCAATGGAGAGCGATTACCAGGCTTCCGCAATCCGAAAAACTTTATTGTCTGTTCAGACCCATATCCAACGGTCACAGCGCAAGCAGCAGACCTTATCTTACCGACGTCTATGTGGGTAGAAAAAGAGGGTGCCTATGGTAATGCTGAGCGCCGTACTCAGGTTTGGTATCAGCAGGTTAAAGCGCCTGGTGAATCGAAATCCGATTTATGGCAGATTATGGAATTTGCAAAACGCTTCAAAATTGAAGAGGTGTGGACCGAAGAGCTGATCGCTAAGATGCCAGAAGTACGTGGTAAGAATATGTGTGAAGTGCTATTTGAAAACGGCCAAGTTAATAAGTTTCCATTAACGGAAGCGCAAGAACTCAATGATGATGCAAAAGACCAAGGTTACTATGTACAAAAAGGTCTATTTGAAGAGTATGCAAGCTTTGGACGTGGACATGGTCATGATTTAGCCCCATACGATCGTTACCATCAAGAGCGCGGTTTACGCTGGCCAGTCGTCGATGGCAAAGAGACAAAATGGCGCTTTAAAGAGGGCTCAGATCCCTATGTTGGCAAAGGTAAAGGATTTGAATTCTATGGCAAGCCAGATGGTAAAGCATGGATAATCTCAGCACCTTACGAGGCACCACCAGAGTCTCCAGATGAAGAGTTTAACCTGTGGCTATGTACTGGTCGTGTACTTGAGCATTGGCATACGGGAACCATGACACGTCGTGTACCTGAACTTTATAAGGCCGTCCCTGATGGACTTTGTTACATGCATCCAGATGATGCTAAGTCTCATGGTGTGCGTCGTGGTGATGAAGTGTTAATGAGTAACAAACGCGGTGATATTCGTGTGCGTGTCGAAACTCGAGGGCGTAACCGTCCACCAAAAGGTTTGGTATTTGTCCCATTCTTCGATGCACGTATCTTAATTAATAAACTTATTTTAGATGCAACCGATCCGCTATCGAAGCAGACAGACTATAAAAAGTGTGCTG
>SDWK01000712.1 GCA_004195335.1 Shewanella sp. | reverse complement strand
CCATATAAGCTCATGTAGAGTACTTCCTGGCGTAATTTAATGCGCTCAACTTTAGGTCGTTCCATGCCATCGGGGAAACTGGATATAGAATCGATCTCTGACTTTATTTCATCCAGTACAACCTGAGGGTCATAAGAATCTTCGATGCGAAAGTAGCCTTTGGCTGAATTACGATTCGAGTAGGTGATCACACGCTTAAGCCCCTGAACGCTCTCGAGCGCCTCTTCGACTTTTATGGTGATCCCTTCCTCGACTTCCTGTGGTGCGGCTCCTGGATAGAAAGCATTAAATTCAACCCAGTTAATCTCTATTTGAGGGAAAAACTGTTTACGTATGGTATCGGCAGTCAAGAGACCACCGATGATAATGATGAGCATCAAAAGATTAGCGGCGACACTGTTACGCGCAAACCAGGATATGATGCCTTTATTGGTATCCGGCATCGTTTATTCCTTCTCTTCCATCGCTAACTGACTCTCAGCCTCTTCAGAGCCATCCTCTTGCAAAATCTTATCTTCAGGTAAAGCAAGCTGCATACCTTCAATCGGATAATCGAGGGCGGAGGTGATGATGTTCATACCCTGTTCAAGCCCTTCGGAGATAACGACTTCGGCGCCGAACTGGCGAATGATATTAACTGGCTTGTATCGTAATTTCTTCTCATCATCCAATACCGCGATCTGTCCGTTCACAATAAGGTGTCTTGGGACCACTGCGACATTTCCTGCGTCAGTTCCGGCAATATTAGCTGTAACATAGGTGCCGTATCTCAGTTCGCTTTTATCTGACTTTAGCCCGTAAGGGTCGATGACTTCGGCGACCAGATAGGTCATGCGGCTGCGGCTATCGATAACCCCTTCACTGCGTACGATAGTTCCACTCCACTCCTGCTTCTGCCCACCGAGATCGGCGATTAGATTAACTTGGGCCCCTTTACCTTTAAGGATCAGGTACTGGAGTTCTTTATCTGCAAGAGGAAGACGAACTTCTGCATTATCTGTGTTTAAGACCTTACCCAGTGGTGTGCCTTTACTGACGTAAGAGCCTAAACCGATATTTCTGCTTTCGATAAGTGCATCATAAGGCGCTTTAATGGTTGTGCGCTCCACGTTTCGCAGTGCGCGCTTAAGGCCCGCTTCAGAGGAGTTTAGTTTAGCTATCTCTTGAGCCAGTTGAGGTTTACGAAGGCTAAGTTCTGTCGGTACGCCATCTTTTATGCGTTTCCACTCCTCTTCGGCTACTTTGCCATAGGCTTTTTCTTGAACGAGTGTGGCTCTGGCCGATGCTAGGTTAGCTTCTGCATCAATGAGGTCGGCATCATAATCACTGGAATCAATTTTGGCGAGAACGGTGCCTTTCTTTACAAAGCCACCACGTACAAAGCTTTCAGATAAATAGACTATTTCACCGTTAACTTGTGAAACCAGCTCTGTTTCATATTTGGCACTGACAACACCGTAGGAGTTAACGGAGAAGGTCATTGGTTTTATTTCGACCTGTTTGACGGCGACTAACGGAGTGTTGTCTACCGCCTCTTTCTCTTCGGGTGGTTTCTTCAATGCCGACATTGCAACGAAACCGCCGATCCCAACGGATAATACGATAATAGGCAAAAAAATCTGTTTTTTTGTAGCCACGAACACTTCCTCTTGTTGAAGCCATTTTTTTTATTATAACTTTTGTAAACACATACAGTTAACTGAGTATGTTCTACAGAATTTGGCGAAAGAATAATTTTAACCTGAGTATGTTAAATGATCTGGTTCAATGTTACCTACGGATTGTGTAAAAATGTATGTCAACTTTATGCCATTTATGTCGATCGCCAATGGGAGTCGCGTTAGCAGTTGAAAATCGGGGGCTATTTTAAATGATGGGAGTGAAGGTCTTTATCCAGACAACGAATACGTGTTGAAAGCAAAATGTTAAAAGTTCTCTATTAAAACTGTGTATTAAAAGCTCTGTGAGGGAGGGGATGCGACAAGCTGAAGGGTTTTTCAAAAGAGGGCTCCAAAATCTGAAGCCCTAAAACAGTGAATTAACCGCCGTGATGACCACCTCCGTGATGGCCGCCATTACCATTACCACATTCATGAACGGTTTCTTGCCCCCCCTGAGAACCTGTCTCTATGGTGATAGAGCCTGAATCTTTAAACATCACAAATGGACCACTACTGATATCATCCAAGATTGGATCATCCAGATGCCCCAGGCAGCTGTAGCCCACCTGGTACTCACCCGAAGGCAGGTATCCCATGGCAAAATGCCAGTTACCGTCAATATTCTGCATCATAGGACTTACTGCCAAAGGTGCTGTATGCCCGGTTGGAGGCGTCGTTCCCATATCAGCCATTTGAGATATGCCGGTGACGGTATTGGGGTAGAGATAGGCTAAATGGGTAAACTGCCCGCCGGTAGGAGTTAAGCTTGAGTAAGTGGATTCGCAGTCTGCTATCCATTGCGGGTCGACTTCGCCTATCAAGTGGCCCATATAGCGGTTGTCTACACTCCACATTCCTTCGTGATTTAATTCATATTGGCCTTGATGATACGAAAGCCCGCGATAGAGATCGATCTCCATAGTCAGCGAAAGATGCTGTCCTGCGACTAGCTCGAAATCATGGATCGGTAGATGTCCATCCGTCACCTGCAGACCGTGGCGCCCCTGGCCATCCTCTATATAGCAACCCTGATTGCCATCACCCTGATGAATCGTAATATAAGCATCGTGATAATCACCCTGCGGCAGGTCAATGCCTGAGACCACCATATGACTGTCCATACCCTGATAATCGAGCAGGTTAAATGCCATGTCTTGCAGATCATGTCTATGTACGACACCTGCAGCATCGGTTATAACCAGCTCATCTAATACTAAGCCCAAATGAGAGACACCAGACATAGGGGAGTCAGAAATACCTAGAGATAGCTTACCTGTAGGCAACACAGTTTCTTTTTCAGGATCGGAGCTGTCACTTCCACAGGCGCTAACCAGCAGCAATGAGGATAACAGTAGGAGTGCAGTATTAGTTTTCATTGTAGGGCCTATTCAATAT
>SDWK01000709.1 GCA_004195335.1 Shewanella sp. | reverse complement strand
CAGATTGACGAGATTGCATATAGAGCATTTCCTGTCTTTGAGTGATGTGTTGACCAGGCAAGTTGACCTCCTTTGAGTTTCAAGGAGGTCAACTTATCTAAGAAGCACTCAACCGGCCACGTTAATTGACGCGGGACCGGACAGGATAATTGTCGTCGAATAATCAGCTAACCCCTTGAATCTTCATGGTGCCCAGAGACGGAATCGAACCGCCGACACGAGGATTTTCAATGCCTAGAAGGAGAAGTCATTTTATTAGGTGTAATTAGTTGCTGTTAGGTTTTATCTGAAGGAGAAGGAATCCTGGGGAGCAGAATTTCGGTTCTGCTCCCCTCTATTATGGCTGATCAGATTCACGTTTAGTTCACGCCGGACTGGCGCGAAGAGACACGTCTGTCAAATAGGTATTGATAGTGGTCGTCGTGAAAGCTGCCATAAACGGGTAAAATTCTCTCGACACTTGTTATTGTTAGCCTTGGGTCACATCCCATGCCTAAGTAAGCATTTCGACTAATCGTGTATGCCTGTAGGGCCATGCTCTTTTCGTCGGCGGTTAATAAAAAACCCCAATTCAATCCGCTAGAGGTTGCCCCTTCGAAGGTTAAGTTTTGCAATTTGGCCTCCGGATTTTGGCAGTTTTTGGCGGTTTGATATGCTTGGGCAGCAACCTGTGCAAGCAGCTTCAGGTCATTTTGCATCTTCTCAAGTCTTCTGTCCTGTGCTTTGAAAGGCATGAGATCTGACCTTTGGTATGATAGAACTCCTAGTGCGCCACCAATTAATAAAGCGATGATGATGGAGGATATAATTATTTTTTTCATAACGATTTGTCTTTCTTGAATTGCCTATAGAATTTGAAGGCGGCTAATTGTAAACAGGTGGCTCGCGTGATTTGGCGCAGAAAGAGCCTTATCTTATGGCGCCTCGTCGCAAATCCTAGACTATGAGTTCGAGGCCAATAGCCGGAATTTAGCGTCCAAGAACTCCTGCTCAGAAATGCATTTATCATCCCGAAGCTTTGCGAACTTAGCTATCTCGTCAGCGATAGAACTCAGGGGAGCATTGTTTACCCTACTTGTAGCCTTTAGAATGGAAGTCATTCGCCCGTACCAATCATTGACATCTTTTAACGCGTTTTTTACTACGGGTAAGAATCTGTCAGTTTTTAGCGCTTTCTTAAGGAAATGGATATGGCATGCTGGGTTTTGGACGTCACTGAAGTAAAGCTTAAGGACTACGGAGCGTAAGCGCTTACCTTTTGCCATTGCTCCTACAACGGCTCCAGCTCCGCCAAAAAGCAAGCCTCCTACCGCAGCGCCACCAAGGTTAGCCGAGGATGCCTCATTCCCATCAATTACTACCTCAGCACCTGTAAGGTCAGCGTAGCCGTAGCATCGGCTGCCATTATTCGTCGAAATTAGAATTTTTTCGCCTTTAGCATCTAACGCGATTCCGGTTGTTCTGTCTGTATATTTAGCATCGACATTGAAACGTTGATTTTCTTCATTCAGCTTCACCACAGCCCTGTCAAGATCAATATATGCCTCTGTCTTGTTTGGGGATTTGTCTGTGAAGTATCTTATTATCAAACTCAAAATGGCTATCCCTATGATGTAATCCATGCTTATCTTCCTCCTTACCCATTCCTGGGAACTCAAACTTATTGTTTATCTGCGATCTATGGCCACAGACTTAAATAGTCAAACTCTCGAATAAACATATGCATTTGGTCTCAGTCCATCCGGACACCTCGCGGGGGCCTATCCGTATTAACCTGTTGTAGTTTCACCTCAGCGCCCTCTAGGACCCCGCTGATAGCTTCTGCTATGCCTTTGGCTTGTTGCCTGGCGGCTGGATCGTCGAGGTCCTCAATAGTCACAGTGAATGTCAGTTTGTACTTGTTCATATCTTTCATCCTATAGGTATTGAACTGTCATGCGCACAGTCGGTGTGGTGCTTGTCTTGCTAAGCGTAATGTTCAGCGAGAACTGACAGAGCAGAGGTTTGGCAGGATTAAGTAGTTGCAACAACTTAGGCATCAGGCAAAGAATAAGGGGTTACAGCAAGAGCCCCCCCCTTGAATCTTCATGGTGCCCAGAGACGGAATCGAACCGCCGACACGAGGATCAATACCGAATGACAAACGGGAACTATTTGTGAGCCCCCCCTAAGCGGTTCAGTACTACAACTCAGCGAGAACATTACATGCAAACCGATTCCCGTTATTGCGCGCAACAATCGAAAAAAAAAAGACGTCTTGGTCCAATGACCAAAAACGCCTTACTCAATCTGCTTAAATTTTCGCACCATCGTCGCCCCTCCTGAAGAATTAATGCCGATCAAACATGCTATCACATCTGCAAACAATTACCAATTGCCTCTGGCTCCTCATTTAAATCCTTTAGACTTGTGAACTCAACCATTTGCAACCCTAGCCTGACACTTCCACACCATAGTCAAATGAGTTCGGTGGACGCCTTACTTAATTACTCGCTCTTTGGCCCTAGCACACAACAAAACAGAAAGTCAATAGCTGAGGTCGTTTTTTCTTGACAAAAAGGCAGTCTAATGATAATGTGATCCAAATCAAATTTGAAACCTAGCCCGCGATAGGCGTAATGCCCCCTACCGCTTGCGCCTCGTTACCAGCGAGGCGTTTCAGTTTCCACTAAACACATAGTCTCCGACTGAAGCATTGGGGGAAAGAGGTTCGTTTTACAGAACTTCCTCCCGCTCATAGCCCACCTTGTCGGGTCCACGCCGAAGCCTCATTCAGGCAATCGGCGCCCTTTGGCAGCTAGCGTAAACAGCTAGTGTACCAAGGGATTTTTGCGTCTACTTTCCATAAGGAGGAAAAACGATGAACGATGTGATGTAAGTATTTAATAAATGGTGACAATGCAAATTGTCACAAACGGCCAACATTCGAAAAATTGGAGTTAGAGTTATTAAAAACGACCAAAAAAACTAGGAGTTAGATATGTGTACGGATAAGAACTACGATACAATCGGGGCCCACTTTTTCAAGGTGCTCTATATACCAACGACAACTATCGAC
>SDWK01000708.1 GCA_004195335.1 Shewanella sp. | reverse complement strand
CTCCTCCATCGCCCATTTCGGCTACCTGCTGGTCGCCTTGCTAGCCTTGAGCCAATCAAGCGCCCCTGAACTTACGGTGGAAGCAGTCAGCTACTACCTAGTGGCTTATCTGGTATCTACCCTGGCCGTATTCGCGGTGATCATGCAGCTCGCCTCTGAATCCAACACCAGCGGCGCTCATCCTGACGACAATCACCCTGACGACTCTTACCCTGACGAAAGTAGCCCTGGCGACTACTACCGCCTCGACCACTACCGCGGCCTGTTCTGGCGCCGGCCGCTGCTGGCCCTGACCCTGACCCTGGCGCTGCTGTCGCTGGCGGGCATTCCGCTGACGGTCGGTTTTATCGGTAAATTTTATCTGTTTACCACTGCGGTGGCCGAGGAGCTATGGCTGCTACTACTAACGCTGGTACTCGCCAGCGGCATCGGTCTGTTCTACTACCTGCGGCTGGTGTTATTACTGACGTTCCGTGTCGAAAAGGAAGGTCTTATTAGCAACCTCAGCCCTACCCAGCCCTGGCACAGCAGTAGCCGATTGACGCTGATCAGCCTGGCACTGCTGACCCTGCTATTGGGCATACTACCGACGCCGTTGATCGAACTGATCCAAGCCCTAGCAACCTCTGTCGGATAAAACCGCTCTGTTTGAAAACATATCTGGGGAGGGGTCAGACAAAAAAGCTGTGAGCAGCTCTCTAGACTTGAGGCTACCCAGTGAATTCAGAATTTTTTGATATGGGTTAAAGCATTGATAAAAGAAATAATTCACATCAATCTTACCTGAATACGCATCCAGATCATGCGTTTATGAAAAACTGTCTTATATACAGTTGCAAGCGCCCCTGATCGGCGTTTAAATGAACCTGACTCTCACCAATCTGCAATGAGCTGCAGTAAGGAATACGCGATGAATATCAATATCAACAATCGTCAAGGAAAAGTGTCTCCCGCTATACAGGAAAAGATCGAGGCGTGGCTGAAAGCCAGCCAGGATCGGTTTGGTGAAATTAGCTCAGCACTGGTAATCATAGGGAAGTCTGAGCGTCTGGACGAGATCGAAGCAACCCTGCATATCAAAGGCAAGGATGTGTTTGCCAAGGCCACCGGAGAGAATCTGTACGCCGCCATAGATGCGTTAACCGACAAGATCGACCGGCAGTTGATCAAGATCAAAGAGAAGCAGTCCATCAAAAAAGGGACGCCTAAGCCCGCATTGTTAGTCGAGGAAGATCTACAGGAGTTTGACGACGAAGATCAACAGGAGGTCGAAGTCGCTTAAGAAACCAAGCGCGCTTACCTTATAAGGTAGAGCGCGTTTTTCCAGCCAGAAAACCCTGCGTTGCTGTCTGGGCATAATCTAGAGCAGCTGATACTCGCCACGATGAAGCCCTTCATCGTGGCGATTTGCGCTACAGGAGGGCTAATGTAGCACATAATTACGTTTATCCCATTAAGTCCCCTCCCACTCTGAAACTGTCCCTTCTTCTTCACATCCGCTACTCAGCAACCGCTCCTGCGTTGCTCTACCACCTGCAACCATGCAGTCGTGCGGGAAAGCCGCTTCTCTTAAGTTAGAGGGGGGCCATTTTCCACCCTATTTTTCGTTTAATAGAACCACTATCAGCCTCAAAAGAGTTCGAAAACTGTCTCAAATCGGTCTTCCCCTCGCTACGACCGGTCAAGCCCGACAGACTGTCTAGCTCGCAACCTGTTTCGACTTATTTTGCGTATGACGGGGTCATATGACGGTGCGTATGACGGGGTCAGGTCTAACATCACAACATTTGTCAGGTCCGTATTATTTCCCCTCGAACTCGCGTATGACGGGGTCAGGTCTAACATCACAACATTTGTCAGGTCCGCGTATGACGGGGTCAGGTCTAACATCACAACATTTGTCAGGTCCGGACGTATGACGGGGTCAGGTCTAACATCACAACATTTGTCAGGTCCGTATTATTTCCCCTCGAACTCGCGCACCGCTCGGCTAACCGTCATATAGTGTAGGCCGAAATATTTGCCTATAGCCAGCATGGTATAAGCGCCTGAAAGATAGGCTCTGGCCATGGCCTCATTTCGATCTGGATAGCGGAGTTGATAATCTTCCAACGACATCGCAATAGTGCGGCGATGAGCTTTCGACATTTTTCTCAGTTCATTGACAAGTTTCTCTTGCGTGTGTCGTTCTACGAAATTTTCATCTCCCAACAATAATTGATGCCGTGTCAGCTCAAGTGGACTGTCCAACCCTTTGCCTTCAAGTACAAATCGAATGAAAGCTTTGATCGCTGTTTTCCGTTGACGGCTAAACTGTCCGAGTAACCAGTCCACGTCCTGCCAGGCATGCACACCTGCATCTCCTATCATGGCTGGGTAACTACTCCATGGCCAGTCATCCAGATTTTTGATCATTCCGGCCCGCAATGGATTCAATACAACATACCGGATCAGCTCCAGTAAGTAGGCTTCCTTCTGAACAAGGATGGCCTTATAACGCCCCTGATAGAGATGGCCAGTCATGTTGTGGCGACGATTAAAACGCTGTGTATAAACACCATTCAATTGCCGCATACCTTTTGACAGGTTGCCATCGACGGTTTCGACCAACAAATGGTAATGATTGGTCATCTGGCAATAGGCATGTACGACCCAGTTGAAGCGACTACAGACACTGCCGAGAACATCTAACCAGTCCTCTCTATCTTCATCAGTCAGATAGATGACTTCACGTCTATCTCCTCGTGAGGTGACATGATATAGCGCTCCGGAAAATTCCAATCTTAATGGTCTGGCCATAAATATAGTGTAGTAGAGAATTCTGGAATGTTAGACCTGACCCCGTTCCTCTCTTGAGGTGACATGATATAGCGCTCCGGGAAATTCCAATCTTAATGGTCTGGCCATAAATAAAGTGTAGCAGAGAATGCTTGAATGTTAGACCTGACCCCGTTCCTTGCTCCTTTTGCTGTATGTGTGGTCGGTGCTTTATGCCGTTGGGGCTTCTTGGCTCGCCCCCTCTGATGCAGTTGGTTCTCGGCCTTCAATACGCGGTAAAAAC
>SDWK01000445.1 GCA_004195335.1 Shewanella sp. | reverse complement strand
GTCGAAGAGCACTAAGTAATTACGCTGGATAGTAGTCAGACGGGGAAGCTCTGGGCCGACAACCCAGGGCTCCCCTAGCCCTTCCGTGGAATTATAACTGCTGATGTGAGCCGTTGAGGCCGTAGCGTTGCTGGTTTCCGTTGTCCAAGTGTGTCTGATTTGTGCTGCTGGTATCAGTAGTCTTCTTGGTGTTGGTAATTATGCTCTGGAGCCTATAGGTAGAGGGATTGCGTAAGCGATCAGGGTACTAAAAAGCATCGGTACGTATTGCTCCAACCAGAACAGCCCACTAAGGCCCATATCAGATTTCAATTTGAACTCAGCGGAAAATTAGGACTGTAGGAATAATAGGGGTCCCATCCTGAGGAGAGCTATTTACTACCCGGGGGTCCATTTATAGGAGAAATAAATATGTCTGAAAGATTCGCTATCAAAGAAAAAAAATACAAGTTTACCGATCAAGGGAATGCAGAACTGTTCTGTAATAAGTCCGGTGACGTTGCCAGATATCACCATGCAGCTAATAAGTGGATGTTATGGGATGGAAAAAAATGGAAGTTTGACGAAATTGAGGAGGTTCACAAACTGGCAACGGAGGCCTTGAAGTCTCTCTACGGTGAAGCTGAAAACTCCAATGATCCTGAGAAGTGTATTGAGACTGGTACGTGGGCCAATAGAAGCATGAACATTCATCGAATTAATAGCATGCTTAGCCTTGCAAGAGCTCTCATGCCCATGGACGTGGAAAAGCTTGATTCGCATCCAATGCTTTTTAATACGGAAAGCGGGATTATTGACCTAAATACAGGAGAATTGCTGGACCATACCAAGGATAGACTTTTGTCTAAACTCTCACCGGCAGCCTACGACCCGACCGCAGAGTGTCCACGTTGGATGAGCTTTCTTGAACAGATCATGAGTGATGACCTTGAGGTTATCCGGTATCTGCAAAAAGTTGTTGGATACGCTCTCACTGGAAGAACTGATGAACAGTGCATGTTTATCCTCTATGGCAATGGGGCCAACGGAAAGAGCACGTTTATCAATGTTTTGATGCATATCCTTGGTGACTACGGATTGCAGACGCCTACGGAAACGTTGATGGTCAAGCGCTCTGAAGGTGTACGGAATGACATTGCTCGCTTGTGCGGCACTCGCTTGGTGTCGGCCACGGAAGGTGAACGTAATCAAGCACTGGCAGAATCCTTGATCAAACAGCTTACGGGAGGTGACAAAGTTGCTACCCGATTTATGTATCAGGAATTCTTTGAATTCATCCCTGAGTTTAAGGTGTTCTTTACGACCAACTACAAACCTACTGTGAAAGGTGCTGATTACGGTATCTGGCGCAGGCTTAGGCCGATACCGTTTGATGTAAGGATTCCCGAAGATCAAAGAGATCCCAACCTTGAAAGTAAGTTGATTAAGGAGTCCCCTGGGATCCTGCGTTGGGCTATTGAGGGGGCATTGCTCTGGCAACAGGAGGGGTTGAGCTCTCCGCAAGTAGTGGAGGATGCTCTTAGGTCATACAAGTCTGAGATGGACGTACTGACGGAATTTGTTGAGACTGAGTGTGTTACGTCACCTGGGAGTAAAATCAAAAAGTCGGAACTGAGGGCCGTATACGTTGAGTTCTGTGAGCGTAATGGATCAAAACCGTTGTCTAATATCAAGCTGAAGCAAGAGCTTATTTTTCGTGGACTCCAAGAACAAGAATACTCTGACGGTTCATATTGGATGAACCTTAGTCTCAGTAAGAATCTCAGTGGTGTCAATGGTGACAGTGGTGCTAATTCGGTAAACCCTTCTACGTAAGAACAATAATAGTGAACTTTGACAAAAGTAGACCACTATCACCACTCTGACCACGGTGAGCCTACGTTGAGTCAATAGCACCAAGCTAAAACTTAGACTTACATCTGATAGCGGTTCAGAAGCCAGGACAACTGGAGCCTGAGCCGCTTTCTCTTTACGTACTTAGAAACCAGGAGTACGGACGTACACGTCTTTGAGAAATACGAACATATCACTTTGATAACGTGGACAATGCAAGGTGGCATTGTCTTCAGTGCTGGAAATCTACGTGCGTAGACCATTAGTGCGTGTGCCCATATCGATTCATCACCTACTGGCTGACACCTATGTTTCTTGCAAGTGAACTCACATATAACAGTAATTGCTTTTACCTGTGGCTCCTGATAGATTAACTGTATATAATTGTCCTCTCTTACTGTCTCCCCCTCGGAGCCTACCTATGTCTGCCTTTCTTAAGTTAACCGTTCTGGTGCCAATTTTAGGGCTCCTAGCGCCCATTTCACTACTCGCGTCAGATACCAATTCACCTAACCGCAATACGACCATTACCTCTTTCAATAAAGCCAAGAAATTACTGCTCAACGAGGTCTATCGAGACCAAGATAAAACCTTCTACTGCGGATCAACGTTTAATAGCAAAAAGCAAGTCACACACACCGGAGGCTACCAGCCCAGGAAAGAGAGCAAGAGGGCCTACCGTTTAGAGTGGGAGCATGTTGTACCTGCTCATGCCTTTGGGCAGAGCTTCCCTGAGTGGCGTGATGGGCATCCTGATTGTGTTAACAAAAAAGGTAAGAGCTTCAAGGGTCGTAAATGTGCTTCTAAGGTCAATATGGATTATAGGTATATGCAGGCTGACATGCACAATCTCGTACCAGCTATCGGAGAGGTTAATGGTCTGAGGTCAAACTACAGCTTTGCAATGATCCTTGGAGAGAAACGTGAGTTCGGTTCTTGTGATATGGAGATCCAGAACAAGAAGGCTGAGCCACCACCTGAGGTTAGAGGTGATATTGCTCGTACCTATTTCTATATGGATGCTGCTTATCCCGGTAGAGGGATTATCAGCGGGAAGAACAGCAAGCTATTTGAGGCGTGGGACAAGGAAGACCCTGTTGATGCCTGGGTTCAGGGTAACGAGAATCCCTATGTTGAGCAAGTCTGTCAGTAGCGCCTACCTGAGCATTGGGATTCAAAACCAAATCACAGGCTCTCAAATACTGTAGTCAGATAGTAGTAGCGAACCACTCATAGACTATTTGCAACCCCACGGTCACTTCCTTAGGGAGGTATGGCTGTCCATCAAGGACGGCTGTGCCTCCTTTTTTTATTTCTGCGTACTGGCTGGCAGTACAGCAATCAACCTTCTTCGCAGAAAGGAAATGCATCATGAACGTCTACGAGATTATTACGTACAGAATCACTGAGCTACTTGAACAAGGAGACATCCCGTGGAAGAAGCCCTGGAGATCATCTGGTGGACCACGAAACCTCATCAGCAGGAAAGAGTACCGTGGGATTAATCAGTTCCTCTTGAACGTTGCGCCCTATGAATCACCCTACTGGCTGACAATGAAACAGGCCAACGACAAGGGAGGGCGTATCCGTAAGGGAGAGAAGTCCACATTGATTGTCTTCTGGAAGTGGATTGAGTCCAAGGGCAGTGAGTCCATTGAGAGTGATACCGATGAGTCATGCAAGGGGAAGATCCCCCTGTTGCGTTACTATCGAGTATTTAACCTGGATCAAATCGAAGGTATTGAATCACCACGAACAGAAGAGGCACCCCTTTCCTTCACTCCCAT
>SDWK01000960.1 GCA_004195335.1 Shewanella sp. | reverse complement strand
AGGGAAGAATCTCCGATTGTCAAACCTGACCCCTATGCTTGTTAAACTCATCTAACGGGCGGAAATAGCTACTGTTAAAATAATCGCGATCAATATCGTCAGAATTGAATGACTCAACACGACGAAAAAAGGCCTTACTCGCTATGTCAGGATCACGCGCAATCACCATATCTTGACCATTAACCGAAAGCGCAACATAGTAAATAGCGGCACTGGCAGTAATGACCCCTTTTGGAATGGTGTTTTCGCCGCTGCCAAAGCAATAATCAAATATTTCAATTAAGGCGCTTTTGCCGGTCGATGACTTGCCGGTGACAACATTTAGCCCCTTTTTAAAATTAACAGGGTGTTTGTCACCCTGCTTATCAATGACGCCAATTTCATGAATTAATGTCTTCATCGCGGTTTCACTCCTAAAAACGCGTAAATCTCGACAACTGAATGACCGCTAAATAACCGCCCTAACTTCTCCGCACTTTTTTGATTGGTAAATACTGAACCAGATTCATCACATGCGCGAAGGGCCAAACTGTGTTCGTTTACGGATAACCAGTCATTGACCAAACAATATTGAATGCATTGCTCTGTTAACGCTTGAAACCCATCTATTCGTTCTTGTAGGTCATAGAGCTTGGTTCGGTCATTAAAGATGGACCATATTGAACTTTGTTTTTTCTCTCCAAATACAGCCCCTGAAATTGTTTTACCAAAAACATGATGACTGCAAAGTGGGATCACCAAAGGGGCAAATAAAAAATTATTTTCTGCTTCGCCTACTGCTGTGTAAAACGAGGCAAGATATGCCCCGTACTCGAACGGGTGGTACTTTATTTCATATAGGGCGTCGACAATGCTGCTCATGGTTCAACCCTCCATTTTAAGTCACGTTCTTCATCATCCATGGCATCGTGTATTAGGCCGTTTTTGTATTCAAGAGGCGGGTTATCATTACCCATATTGAGCGGTTGCTCACCTATGGCCCTGTTGTAAAGCAATTTTGAACTTTTAATTGAATCTTTTGCTTCAAGTTGAGCGCTCGAATAGGCAAGCTTATATTTTTTGACCAATTGATTTTGGTAGGTATTTGTTTTGTCTTTATAGAGTGGGTACTCATCTAGCTGTTCAAGCAGCGAGTTTTGTAACTCAATCCAATTACCTACCGCATCAGGAATCATCTCGTGATGCTCAATATCGGTAATTTTTTGCACAAAAGGTTTGTCATGGTGTAATTCTACTTCTAGCTCAGAGGCTTCATAGCCAGAAAAGACCGGAAAGGTGAATTCCTTTTTACAAAGAAGTGCGGTTAACTCTTCGCACTTAGCTGCAAATTCTTGATCCTTGATACACCAAGACTGCTGAGTTGCCTGCGCATACACAAAGCCAATAAGTCCATATAGGTAACTTTTCAGGTTGTTTTTTGGAATACCTACTGGTCTGGATAGTATCTGTTTTTCCAGCTCTTGTCCGTTATCTGCCTGTGTAAATAAGGTGACCTTACCCAGTACACTTTTAAGCAGTAATTCATCAGATGCCATTACCGCTTTTTGCAGTTTGATAACATCTGATGGCTTTTCGGCATTCAGTTGGGCTTCGGTTCGTTCCGCGAAGATATCTTTTAATATTTGTAGGCGTTGTTCCGCGCTTTGTGAATTCCAGTCTTTTAGGCGAGTAGTCGCGCCAAACGCTTGTGTAGTGTGAAGTACCAAAACACCGTATTGAGCGTAATTAAATTCTGGTGCTAGCCAATTCTTTAGAGTTTTCCAAAGGTTTTCGTGGTGGTCAGTGAGAGCCGCTGAGTAATCTTTCACTTCAGTCTGTGTTGATTCCAAAGCGTCTGGCGAAATTAGGCTCACGTCACCGTCTTTTTCGAACCAAATAGATTGGCCTTCTTTAAGCGAAAAGCACTTGTCCAAGCCGATCAGCGCTTGGTAATGAAACGCTAAAGCGGTTGTTAACGCTGCATTTTTGGTTTGGCTTCCGCTCATGCCTGTCCGCTCCTTTATTTTCATTTCTGTAAATCATTGGGTTACATAATTAACGTTCGCTTCGGGTCAAATGCGGACAATAGTCTCTCTGTATAACGGTTTAAGATAACCGGCGGCGACGCGAACTTGCGTGAACCACCGCAATTTTAGATTTTGCTTTTCAATTTAGAACAGATGTATTATCCGTCCAGTTGATTTATTTGTAAGGTGATTTTTTTCTGTTACCCGAAGTGTGCTTGGCGGTGGCAATTGGGGCACAGAGCCAAGGTATTTTCTACGGTGTCGTCACCATTCTCTGATAACGGTAATACATGATGTACTTCTAGGTATGGCGACCCGTCACTAGCTCGGAGAAAGGGCGCTGTTTTTCCGCATTCTTCACATTTGCCATTAGCTCTAAAAAGTACTTCTGCGATAACGTCTTGATTTCTTTTGAAACCTACTGAATTTACCGTTAATCTTCCAGGTTTCTTGTTTGCATTTTTCAGTCTATTTTTTCTGTTTTCGCTTGTATCATTTTTAGCATTTTCAACTCTTTCATCTAGGTCGTTCTCATAAACTTCTCTGGAAATTGGAGCGGTTCGCTTAAGTAGTTCTCTTGCAAAGCCATATAAGTATGATTCATTTTGCGTATCTTGCATTCCTGATTCACTTAAAATACTACCAACACTTTCTTCTATCTTGTCAGGATCGACATGGTCGTACCTTTCAATAATGCAAGAAATTCTGTCATAGAAAAGACGACTTTTAGTTTTTGCTTTCGTTGGCTTAATTCTCACCCTATCATCAAGTATTTCGATGATTTCATATGTAGCCAAGCCACCTCCAGATAGAACTTTATCGCCAACTTTAAAGTATTTATTTATTAGTAGTTCGTTTATATTCATTTATTCACCTAACTGTCACGCTGATAGCCACAGATGCTCCCAGGAGAAACAAGTCTCCCAGAAGCGATTTTCACCTTAAATGCTCAGGTCGTCAACCAACTCTTTGATGAGCTCGCCAAGGACGCTGATCGCTGGCTAAAAAACCAATTTTCTGAGCGATTCAAGGCATTACAGGTCCAATGGTTTGCCAGTCATAGCTCAACTTGTCCACGCTGCAACAGCCAGCATGTCATCCGCAAGGGGTGGCGGAAGCGACTCTTAATGTGCTCCAGGGGGCAACTTGCGTTTGTCGTACTGCAAGCTCGCTGTAAATCTTGCGACCGTACGTTTCGACCCTTTACCTCCAGCTCGGGGATCCCGACCTCAAGACGCTTTCTTGAGGAGCTTCTGAGCAAAGCAACCGACTTGGCTATTCAGCTGCCTTTTGTCCGATCCAGTCGGATTCTCAAAACCTTGACTGGGGGCTCAATATCCCATGAAGGGATTCGGCAAAAGGTCGCTCAAGAGGCGGATCAAATCGCCCTGCCATCACTGGGATTCGATCAGACCGCTCTGGTTGATTCCACAAAGGTCAAGGCTGGCATCAAAGATCGGGGCGTGCCCGTACATCTGGCCATTGCTGTAGAGCCAGGACCGTTGGTTGGCGGTCGAAAAACAATAAAAAAGCAGTTGTTGCATCTCCATGTGGGCGGTGTTGAGCCACTACGGCAACGCCTCAAGCAACTTCTTCCAAAGCGTTTGGTGCATGACGGTGGCGAAAGTTATTCTGGCTGCGCTGAGAACATCCAACGTTGCCGATGGCACTTGGTTCATCAACTCAAGCACTATCTCTGGCAGGATGGCGTCGCTTTCGAAGATCGTGGCTTCTACCAGGATTGTCTTCGCTCAATCCTCTGGGATGACGAAGATGGTCGGGAGCGTCTGGACGTGTTTATCGAAGACATGAAGGAGTTCAAGTTTCCAACGACTGCCTATCACCTCCAAGAGGCCAGGGATGAAGCTTTTACTTGGATACAAAATCCAGAATTCTCCTACATGACAACCTCGCCGCTAGAACGGGAAATGAGGGAACTAAATCGTCGAGCTGATGTTGGCACTCGATGGAGCCAAAAGGGTATCGAGAACGTTTTAAAACTACTTTTTCACAAGCGACTCAATAGCGAGACACGCGGATTGGTACGGTCCAGGTAACGCTTCTTTGTTGCTATCA
>SDWK01000596.1 GCA_004195335.1 Shewanella sp. | reverse complement strand
TGGCTAAGTAAGCATTGATCTCTGGCTAACATCTAGCTAGCTGAAATCGAAAAGGACGCATCAGCGTCCTTTTTTATTGTCTGTTACTTATTGCCTGAAGCGTGCCGACAGAAGCAGGCTTCCCCTATCTATAACACACGGTGAAAATGAGCTTGAAGAAACATTAGCAGGCACAATCGATGATGGGGTATTTAGCGAAGCTGATCGCTATCAGCACTCACCAGAGACGACCAAGCTCACACTTTCACCTCAAAACAAGCACCAGTTAACACTTGTTTTCTGGCGATCTCTATGGCCTAATCCGCAGCGATAACATACCAAGCTTAATCAAACCTTGATTTTAGTCATTGTTTACCTTTTAGGGTAAACGATTAATTTGCTGTAGGAACTGATCTATGCTCTACCTATTCCTGATATCTCTCGCCGTGTTAGCCCTGTTAAGTATCATATTTGAAGAAGTCACCCACCTGAATAAAGCCAAGACCACACTGTTTTTTGGTTGTATCTCTTGGGTTGTCCTGTTTATGAGTGCAGGAGACCCCGCTCATGAAAAAATAGTTGAAGCTGAACTTAACGAAAACTTATTAGAAATCGCCACCCTTTGGTTGTTTCTGATGTCGACAATGACATTCGTTGCCTATCTCAATGCCAAAGGCATGATACAGATCTTAGTACAGAAGCTATTTCCTCAGAAAGTATCGGTAAGAGCCTTGATGCTTCAGGTGGCGCTTTTCTCTTTGGTCTTGTCTGCCATTTGTGACAACGTCACCGCCACATTGGTATCACTGGGGCTGTTGACGACATTCAAGCTTGATAGTCAAATGCGTCGTCGTATGGCGGTGCTGATTATTTTTGCGGTTAACTCCGGCGGAGTCGCGTTAATTACCGGTGATGTCACGACCTTAATGATCTTCCTCGGCGGACACGTTCAAATGTCACAGCTTCTGGTGTTATTTATCCCGGCAGCTACCAGTGTGATGTTGCTCGCCGTGTTGTTTTCATTGGAGGCCGAAGGCCATGTCAGCATGACACCGATAAAGAGAGAGTATCAGAGGGTCGATGTGGTGATTGCGGCGATCTTTTTCTCAACCATTATTGCGACCATGGCACTAAACGTACTCTTTAGTATTCCACCCGTACTGACATTTTTGACAGGCCTCTCTGTGATGTTCCTCGTTGGACACAGCTCCCGAAGCAACAAAGAGGAGTTACAGATCCTCGAATACATACGTCAGGTCGAGTACGACACTCTGCTCTTCTTCCTCGGAATACTCTTATTAGTCGGCATGCTGAAAGAAATTGGTACCTTAGATCTTTTAACTCAGGTCTATGCCCAGTTCGATCCTAATATTTCAAACTTTGTTACCGGTATTGGCTCGGCGCTGCTCGATAACGTGCCCCTCACTGCTGCGCTGTTAAAAGCTGAACCCATACTCAATACACCTGAGTGGCTAGGATTGACCTATTCAGTTGGCGTTGGCGGCTCTTTGTTGGTGATTGGTTCGGCGGCGGGGATCATCGCCATGAGTAAGGTAAAAGAGCTGACGTTTGTCAGCTACCTTAGATACGTCCCAGCACTATTGCTTTGCTATAGCTTAGGTTACGGCTTGACCTTACTACTGTCATATCACTTCTATGGATAGAGGCATAAGGTATGAGGTATGAGGTATGAGGTATGATAACTTAAAAACTAAGATCTCGTACCTCGTAATCGCTTCTAAATAGCCGGTACCTTAAACTGAGTACCTTCTATCGCCAGCACCACATCTCTAGGGCGTATCTCTATAATCTCTAACTTGTCGCCAATCATACCGCCTTGTTGTAACTCGGCGCCATCGACATTGAGCCAACGATTATTGGGATTGCTCGCATACATATGAGCGACAATATTAAATTCAGGCACCTGTAGTTGTAACCCCGCCGGTAACTGACCATATTTAGGTAAATCATCCGCTTTTGGGGTAGGAATAGGGTCGAGTTTTGGCTCTGTCACCGGGCGGGCTACAGACTTTTCGATCTCAACCTCTTTAAGCGCAGCTTCAAATGCCGCTAATAAGTTATTCTTATTCTGATACTGGTTCTTCTGTTCCACGGTCTCAGCCGGAGAAACCTTATTCATACCAAGCTCCGATGCTGCCGTATCAACCTGATACTTAAGTGCAGCGAGCATATCTTGGCCTTTCTGGTTAGTGTTGGCGCCTAATATAATCGGCTCTTCATCCACCGGCTCCGCATCTCTGTGAGGGTTTACAGCCCTTTGAGCCACCTCGACAGCGCTACCACTTTCTTGCTGGACAGTTGCAACCTTAGAATAACGATTATCAATGACTACAGGCTTGGTAGGAAGGGCCATAGCCAGAGGCAGTGCCACCTTTCCGGCTAATTTAATATCATTATCACCTGAGGCCGGCGTACTCAGATTCACACCATTAGAAGCCATATTCTGGCCATCGAGACTCAACGGCTCAGAAGGGGTATTCACTAAGGTTCTGGCTTCGTTCGAAGCTTTCTCAGTGAGTAAGCTCTGCGACGATAAGTGACTCGTTGCCAGCCAAACGATGACGACCAACAAACTCAATATAATCACGATGAGCGATAACATCAGGGCGTTACTTTTGGGTTTAGAAAAATTCTCGTATTGTGCTCGGGGCGTTAACACAGGATCGAGATCAGACTCCAGTTCCTGTTGTTTAGCCCGCGTGACAGCTTCGAGTAATATTGACATCAGTATTGTCCCTTACTTTCTAGCGAACCTTCTACTAATCTTGGCCCTTGAGCACTAAGATAGAGATTAAGCTGCACTAAGGTTTGACTGCCGGCAATCGCATCCGCTCTCAAACCATGTTCACGTTGAAAGCGTTTAAGTTGCTCTTCTAACTGGCTATCGAAGCGGTTTACGAGCCTGGGGACCGTGTTATCTATATGAGCCAAGCTATTCTCTAGCCACTGGATTTGTACCGGATTAGCTCCCTGGCCAATCTCTCGGGGTTGATTTGAAGGGGCCTGCCAAAGGATCTCAAAAGTACCACTGAAATGACGAGTGAACCACTCTCGCTCAACCCAAAGCTGTTGTTCATTGAGCTGTAATAACAGTTGCTCTCCCTGTCTGGATACGACCGTTCCATAGAAGGCTCGCTTCTCCGCGTCGACAAGATAAACCACCGCGGGGAAATTTAATCGTATCAACGAATTCCAATTTCCCTGCTGCTGAAAACAGGACAATCCCTGCTGCTCAGCCGACTGACATGCTGTCAGCCCGATATAGGGCACCTTGCCCCACAGCCCAAGGATACTGGCATAAGCGGAGTCTATACTTCGGCTACTGTCTATCGCACTATTAAGCACCCGCTGACTCGAACTCAGCTTAGCGGGACTTGTTTTTTCAACTGATGGTTGAACCGCTTGAGCAGCTTGAGCAGCTTGCAGATTCACGCCCCTCTTCTCTGGCGCAAAATCTATCTGATTAAAAATCAAGTATCCCAGCATACAGGTTAAGCCGATAGCGGTAGCAATCCCAATCGGAAACAGGTAGTTAGTCTCCTTAATATCTTCGCCCAATACTTCTGCCGAAGCAGAGATCACCATTTTATGGTCGATAGGCACTTTAGACTGGGCATAGCCCGCCATTAATGCCCGCTCACACAACAAATTGATAAGTCTTGGAATACCACCACTATATTTATGCAATGCCTTAATCGAGCGGCTGTTGAACAGGGGCTCATGACGGCCAGCCACCTTCAGCCTGTGCTGTACATACAGGCCAACCTCTTCAGGTGTCAGAGGAAGGAGGTGATAACGGGCGGTGATCCTTTGTGCCAGCTGACGCAGCTCTTGACGCCTTAACAGCTGTTGCAATTCAGGCTGACCAATCAGGATAACCTGAAGTAATTTCTTGGTGTCCGTTTCTAAATTGGTCAACAAACGTAGCTGCTCAAGCACTTCGGCACGCAGATGCTGAGCTTCATCGATGATCAGAACGGTATTGCGTCCTTTACTGTGATTGGTCAGCAGGAAGTGACTCAACAGATCGGTGAGCTGTTTCAGACTAGGATTCTTCTCATATACGATAGAGAGTGCATCGCAGAGGGTGGCCAACAGCTCTAGCTCAGTGAGAGAAGGGTTAAGAATAAACGCCGTATCGGTGTTTTCCGGCAACTGGTTGAGCAGACAACGAGAAACCGTTGTTTTACCGGTACCGACTTCGCCGGTCAAAAGTACAAAGCCCCCCGTTTCCCCTAACCCATAAGTCAGATGTGCCAACGCTTCACGGTGCCTGTCACTGAGGAAGAGATAATGAGGGTTGGGTGCGATAGAAAATGGGTTATCGCTTAATCCAAAAAACGCTTTGTACATGCAGTTATCTATCCTTATACCGACTAAAGAGTAAAAATCAGTTCAAACTAAAGCTAACGGCTCAGCATGTCAAAAAATGCGGGACAAAATGAGGTAAATAGAGCGATATTTTACCAATAGAGATACATGGCTACACCTGAATCGGGTTTTGTTGTGGCTCAATGCACAATGCGTGATAATCTTGAGTTAGTCTCACCAGTATAAAGAATAGCGAATTACAAAAGTGAAATTCTACCTCGTCGGCGGCGCCGTTCGCGATAACCTGCTTAACCTTCAAGTCAAAGACCGCGATCATATGGTTGTCGGTGCTACCCCCGAGCAGATGCTTGAACTGGGATATCGACAGGTCGGTAAAGACTTTCCCGTTTTTTTACACCCTAAGAATCAACAAGAGTACGCCCTGGCCCGTACGGAACGTAAAACCGGTGTCGGCTATGGTGGATTCAGCTGCCATGCAAGCCCGGATGTCACCCTAGAACAGGACCTAATCAGGCGCGATCTCACCATCAACGCCATCGCTCAAGATGAAGAGGGACAGTTATACGATCCCTATGGCGGCGTCGATGATATTCACAACAAAATCTTAAGGCATGTCTCCGATGCTTTCATCGAAGATCCCTTAAGAGTGCTCAGAGTCGCGCGCTTTGCCGCACGCTTTCACCAACAAGGGTTCACCATTGCAGATGAAACCCTCTCCTTGATGACTGAAATCAGCCACAGCGGAGAACTCGAGGCCCTGACTGCCGAACGTGTTTTTCTGGAACTAGACAAGGCGTTAGCAACCGACAGTCCACATGTCTTCATCGAAGTTCTCAATCGATGTGATGCGCTGTCGATACTGTTTCCGGAGATCTACGCCCTGTTCGGTGTGCCTCAGCCTGAAAAATGGCACCCGGAGATAGATACGGGCATACACACCCAGATGGCGTTAGAGCAGGCCGCTAAGCTTACAGATGATAATTCGGTTAGATTCGCAGTCCTGGTTCACGATCTGGGTAAAGCCCTAAGCCCGAAAGAACACTTACCTAAGCATCATGGCCATGGCCAACAAGGGTTAGCCCTCATCAAGGCGCTATGTGCAAGAGTCAGAGTACCGAATGAATATAGAGATTTAGCCCTGCTCGTCAGTGACCTTCATCAGAACATGCATCAGATAGAGGAATTGAGAGCCGATACATTAGTCCGGCTATTCGATAAAGCCGACTTGTGGCGTAAACCCGAACGACTCGAACAGATAGCACTTGCCTGTGAAGCCGATGCCAAAGGGAGATTGGGGCTGGAAGATAACCCCTACCCACAAGCCGATTACTTCAAGCAGTGTTTTCTGGCAGCGAACAAGGTTGCGGTAAAGCCCATCATAGACGCGGGCTTTAAAGGGGCAGAGATTAAAGCTCAGTTGCAGTTAAAGCGTATTGAAGCTGTCGCAGAAATAAAACAAAACCTTAATCAAACGATTTCAGATTAGTCGTCATCGCTCGAGGTCTTGCACTAAACCCATTGAAATTGAGCAAAACTCAAGATAGAAAGATAAGTAGGTCCTAGTCCCCGGAATACAACCTCTGGCTTATTCTCTGGATTATTTGCATAAAACTTCGGCTTAATGTTCGGAAAACGTTCGTTCAACTTGCATTTAAGCCGATATTCGTTAATGTATTCAGACCTAAGGGTGAAAATTCATAGCAAAATAAAATAGCTATGACATAATTAACAAGTCGCAGTTGTATTTTATGACTGCCTCATTCCAATCCAACCTAATATAAAGGGATTTCCCAATGAACAAAAAAGTACTGATGATTGCTGGTGTAGCAATGACGGCCCTTCTAGGTGGCTGTGCAAACACGACTGCTCTTGAAGAAAGCGTAGCTAACCTTGGCAACAAAGTTGACCAACTATCATCTGAAGTTAGCTCTTTGAAGTCAGAGCAAGGTGCTCTTTCTGCAAACGTTAAAGATGCAAAAGCTGCTGCTATGGACGCACAAGCAGAAGCTAAGCGCGCAAATGATCGTCTTGACAACGTTGCCTCTTCTTACAAGAAGTAACTTGTCTGTATCGGCAATGCATAAGTATTGCCGATATCTCCCCTCCCCCTCAATTGCACTCCCTCAGCTCACTTCCAGCACTGTAATTCGCACCTGACCAAGAACTATCAAGCATCTCTTAGCACTTAAAATTTATCGCTTACAGCCTAAGTACTCAAGCTGACTCAAACTCGCTTTACCAATGAGTTCATGGTTACTGTCATCGCCCCAAACACTGACTCTATTTTATGCCAATAAAAAAGCGCCCACTTGGGACGCTCTCTTCACGTAAGCTTACTAATAACAATCAACAAAGGCTATAAACTGGCCGAAGGCTCACTCTCGCTGCCAGTTGACTCAGAGCTTGCCGCCGATTCAATACTTGAGGATGGTGTGATACCGTCTGAATCATCCATTGAACGGATATTCACCGGTAAGCCGTTTTGGGTTAACAGAGCATCATTAGCCTTGAAGCTGTCAATTCCTTCCTGGCTGATAAATTTCACTATGCCAGCCTTCATTGAAACGACCTTCTCACGCTCGACATCTGACTCTGACTTAGACAGGGCTGAATGTACTTCGATGATCTGGCTGCCATCAGGCTCAGAAGATACCTTAACGGTCTCGTTGATCACTCTCACCGGATCGCCATATTTAGCCTGATGAAACAACCACTCGATATCGTCAGGATTTAATCGAACACAGCCGGAGCTGACTCGCATACCGATGCCAAAATCTTTATTGGTACCATGGATTAAATAACTGCCATCTCCATAAGAAAGCTGCATAGCATAATTGCCGAGCGGGTTATCCGGTCCAGCAGGCACGATGCGCGGCAACACCTCACCACGTTCTCTGAGGTGATCACGACGTATACTCGCCGGAGGCGTCCAGCTAGGATTGGGGATCCTCGACTTAATCTTAGTCACCATCTCAGGGGTTTCACGACCGACACGCCCAATCCCTACGGGGAAGACATGTACCTCTTTGCCATTTCTCGGAAAATAATAGAGTCGCAGTTCTGGCAAGTTAATCACTATGCCTTTTCTGGGGACATCGGGAAGCAGCATCTGAGTAGGAATAACAAGCTTAGAGCCCACAGTCGGAAGAAATGGATCGACACCCGGATTCGTCTCCATTAATTCCAGAATACCTATATTGTACTCTTTCGCTATGGTTTGAAAATAGTCGCCCTGCACTACCGTATGCTCTTTGAGCTCACCGATAAGACGGCTTCCCTTTTCTGGCAGCGGATACACATTAGCCATAGTCACTGCAGGAATTAAGCTTAAGATGAACCACATCATTACTCGTATCATCGGTATTTCAACTTCCCGTTCTATTTAAAAAATTTGTCAATCTTGGCCCTTGCTTACGCTTCATTGAAATGAAGCGTTGAATCAAGACTCATGCTTGCGCACTACCTAAGCTTAAAGATTACCCTGAGCGCTCGCTGATGCCTAGAAGAAAATACCACCCTCACGTTTACACTTTCTTCTTCGACAAGGTGATATCAAAATCAAACTCTAATGCCTCGAATGTATTATCCGCTATCTGCTTGCGTACCTTGTCATTGGCTCGCCACGCATAAGGAGTCATCTCCAATAACGCTAAAGCCTGACTGCCATCGATCGGAAGTGTAAAACTGATACGCTCGGTTTTAAGCACCTCCAGCTCACTGAATTGGGGAATATTATGTTCTTTCTCCTGCATATTAGGATAAATATACTCTTTGATCTGCCATAAATGACGAGGGGCAGGTGACACCTGAACTAAGTAACCACCTAACTTTAACACCCTAAACAGCTCTTTACCTTTGAGTTGTTTATCAATCAGGGTCACAAGATCTAAACTCTCACTAGCAAGAGGTAATGTCTTCAACGTACTAACGATAAAGGTTGTATCCAACTCTACATCGCTGTCAGCCATGGCACCATCGTCATTAAGCTCTGCTCTGGCCTCAGACTGAATTTTGGCTGCTGAAAAAAGTGCATTCTCAGCTTCTGTCATCCCATAGGAATTGAGTCTCTTAGTCAGATTTTGTCCTTCGACACTCTGAGCAAGCTTAGCTTTGATCGCACGCAGATAATAACCCTCACCACAATCATAATCGAGGTGATTCACTTCTCCATCGGGCAAGTCTGCCGCAGCAATCATCTCCTCAACCTTTTCTACCACCGGCAGAAAAATCCCTGATTCCAGCAAGAATCGCTTGGCTCGCATTATCTGTCTAGAGTCGATCTGCGGTTTCTTAGCCTGACTAAAAATCCAATAGCCATGTTCACTCTTATCAAAATGATGTTTCTTACAACAATGCAGACCTTGAGATGCCTCATGAATTAACAGAGGTTGTTCGCACACCGGACACAAATAAATACTTTTCATAATTTCTCTTTAAGCAGCAATGAGCAGACAGCCCTTCGCTAAAAACTCACCTTACGCAAATATAAACGCACATAATACTGCGCCTAATGCCAAACGGTAGATGACAAAAGGTGTCATCCCCATGCGGCTGATTACTTTCAAAAACAGATGAATACAAGTATAAGCCGCCACAAATGACACAATAATGCCCAGAGACAGCGCTTGATAATCTATCGTTTGACCACTAGATAACAGATCTTTAGTGACTAAAATGGCAGCCCCTAAACTTACAGGAACTGACATCAAAAATGAAAATCGAGCGGCGGCCTCACGACTCAATCCCAACATTAACGCGGCGGTGATCGTTGCCCCCGAACGAGATGTCCCGGGAATTAACGCCATTGCCTGAGCTAATCCTATGACTAATGCCTTTTTCCAACCAACCTGAAATTCCGTAAACCCTTGTCGTGACATCCTGTCCGCCCACCATAACAATAGACCAAACACTATCGTTGTGGCTGCAATCACACTGGTATTTCTTAAGTACGTTTCGATGAAATCTTTAGCGGTGAAACCGACAATAACCGCAGGAATTGTCGCTAAAATGATCCACCAGGAAAGTTTGCTCTCATCGGTCTGCTTGCGAGTGATCATACTGTTTATCCAGGCGTTAAACATCGACCACAATTCACGCCTGAAATACATCACAACGGCAAGCAAGGAGCCGGTATTAACGGCAACATCGAATGATAAACCTTGATCGTCCCAACCCAGAAGTTGCGACGGTAAAATGAGGTGTGCTGAGCTCGAAATGGGTAAAAACTCGGTTAAGCCCTGAATGAGGGCCAAGACGATGACCTGAAAGGTATCCATAGTTGTCCTTTAAAAATAACTGAAACGTAAAAACTAATGCTTAAAAATAAAACCAGAATTGAAGCAGAAAATAGAAGCTTAAGACGGTGACCAGGCAAACGGAACCGGCCAAAGATTTTGCTCTGTTTTATCATACTCATCCCACAAAGCTTGGTAGCTTCGCTCTAACACTGGATGCATCAAGTCTGGAGCAACCTCAGCCATAGGCCAGAGGACAAATGCATTTTTAGTGATTTCGGCTCTTGGAAGCTCGACAGGCGTCAGGGTTACCACGTCATCATAAAGCAGCAGATCGAGATCTAATGTCCTGGGAGCAAACTTTTTAGCCCCGACCTGACGACCATTTTCTTGCTCTATTCGTTTAAATAGAAAAATGACCTCAGAAATACTCAAATGAGTATCGACCGCTACCACCATATTCAGGAAGTTACTGCCATCGAAGCCGACAGCTTCGCTGTCAAAAACGGATGAAAGTGTTAGTTCACCAAAATGATAGCTAAGCTCACTTAAGGCCACCTTCAGGTAACGCTGCGGCTCAATATTACTGCCTAGACTGATAAAGACTCGCGCGGACATTTAACATTCCCCCCGCTCGATTTCAACACCCACGGCAGCGGCACTCGGCACGGCTCCAGGTTTCATTACCGTCACCTTGACCCAAGGTACATCGAACTCTGTCATTAAACAGTTAGCTAGCATTTCAGCCACAGTTTCAATCAATTCAATCGGCTTTTCGGTGATTAAAGCGGTGAGGCGGTTAGACACCGTTTCATAGCAAAGTGCATGTTGATAATCATCACTCGCCGCAGCAGGTTTGTTATCCCAAGCCATATCGAGATCAATAAGTAAGCTTTGGTG
>SDWK01000361.1 GCA_004195335.1 Shewanella sp. | reverse complement strand
GGTCAGGAGGTGCTATGGCGCCACCGGCAAGAGGGCAAGGGTAAAAGGTAGAGGGCAAGGCTAAACAAAGGCTATGTATGCGTTAGGTGTTGTGGCAGATACGAGACGGGCAGAGGCCTCTACCGTCGACACTTAGCAGTCGTTAAGGAGAGGATGCGAGACGACTGCTTCATCGACTAAGCGGTCATGGCGCTGGCTTCCGATAACGGCAAGTTCATCTACAAGTACTAAACCGCTCCCGCGGTCTGTTCTAGCTTTGACAGCTCCGCCACGGATAACACCTTATCGGAGTTCAGCAACACCACAAACTGATCATTAACCTTTCCCATACCGCTAATGAAATCCGTTCGAACCTTAGCCCCAAAGCTTGGAGCCCCGCCGATATCCTCAGTAGGTATGTCGATCACTTCATCAACCCGGTCAATGACAATCCCCATCTCGATTGAGGTTGAGTCATCATCACTAGCAGAGATTTCAACAATAACGATACAGGTCCGCTTGTTAACCGGTGATGCCTTCCAACCAAATCGTACAGGCAGGTCAATAACGGGAACCACATTCCCACGAAGGTTAACGACCCCACGCACATACTCCGGCACCATCGGTACTGGGGTACAAAAACACCCATCACTACCACTTTTTTAAACAGATGTTTGTCCCAGTGATTACCTATTGGTGATTAGAAATCCGTCTTATATTTTTGGATAAAAGTGTTGGTGACTAATCTGTCAATTTTGCACCCTCTATCCGGCTTAACAGTTTATCGCCACAAAAAATCGAAACGCTACTGTACTCGGAAATTGGCGTTTCTAGTGTGTAGTTAACTGGTACCGTACTGAGTACCTGAATGGACATTTGATCCAGCTTTTTAGGCAATAGTGAAAGTCTTATTCCGGGAGGGTACATACGATCTGTTCGCCCAGCAGACCACTTCATTTCGAAGGCTGGATTGGGCAATGTGATCTCACCGTTAACAACCAGTCGGTATTGCCCATCTTTTTCAGTGAACTTGTCTACCCACGCATACCACTTTTCGCTTTTAAGGATGGGGCAATTTGCAGTTTGTTCTGTGATTTTTTGCTCTACCGGTTCGCCATCTTTTTCTGTGAATGAACATGCACTTAAACTTAATATTGCGAGTAGAGCAAATAGTGATGATTTTGGTGCTGTTTCCATAATATTTCCTTCGCTAACAATTAAACATTACACAAATTTTCCTACTCATTACCATTGATGATGGCAGATCTTCACCAGCTTCCACCTAATACCAAATTTAAGTCCACAAACTGCGTGAGTGATGCACGGTTAATACCTGAATCCGTGACTTAAAAGCCACCTGAAATGCCTCAAACCCTGTAGCCACAAGCCTTTCAGCGGTAAAATACGCACTGACTTCCATTCACCCAGTCAGTGATTTTTTGATGATGCGAACGTTCAAGCTTGAGCAGTCCAAAACTGAGATTCTGTCACCCCATGGCGGACTGGCCCTGGTGGGTCATTGTCTCAATCAGCTAACAACTCTGGGCAAAACGTCGCGCACGATATCCAAACGGCATGGCATCAGCAATATCGATCTTATCCGTACCTATCTGGGGCAGATGTGTCTGGGGAAAAGTGACTTTGAAGCCGTTGAACTGGCCCGAAAGGATCCCTTCTTCAACGCGGCCATGGGGATTAAACAATCGGTGTCATCAGCCCGTCTACGGCAACGCTTTGATGAGGATTCTCGCGCCCTGATTCCCTTACTGGATGCCGCCAGTATCGAGTTTTTGCAGAACGCACAGGTCCCGATCAGCGCACTGTCTACCGGGCATGTACCGCTGGATATGGACGTCTTCCCGATGGATAACAGCGGCACTAAAAAAGAAGGCGTTTCTTACACGTATAAAGGTCACGATGGCTACGCCCCGATTGCCGCTTACCTCGGGTTGGAAGGCTGGTGCATGGCCTGTGAACTGCGGCCAGGCAGCCAGCATGCTAATAATGAATTCCTTCACGCCCTAGACCGCATCCTGCCTCGCGTTCGCTCGCTCTCCGATAAGCCCATACTCGTCCGTCTGGATAGCGCTCATGATGCCATCGAGAATCGACAATACTTGAGTGAGCAGGCTATGGACTACCTCATCAAATGGAACCCGCGCAAGCAGGAGCCGTTAGCCTGGTACGAAAAAGCCTCTGCGGCGACAACCTGGTGCTACCTACGCCCGGGAAAAATGGAAGCGACCTTCTCTGAAATTCTTGATGAAACAGCCTATGCCAGACGGGTGATCAGGGTCACTGTGCGTCAATCTGATGCCAACGGGCAGCTGTTTCTTGAGCCACAGATCAAGCTTGAGGGCTGGCTCACCACCTTACGCCCCGACGTCGCAGATGATCACGCCGTGATTGCGTTGTACCGCGATCATGCAACATCCGAGCAGTTTCATAGCGAGTTCAAAACAGATTTGGATCTTGAGCGTCTGCCTTCCGGTAAATTCGATACCAATGATCTGGTCATGGCATTTGCCGTCTTGGCTTACAACATCCTGCGTTGGATGGGGCTTCGCGGCCTAATGGGCAAAGACGCGCCGGTCCGTCACAAGGCTAAGCGCCGTCGCCTGAAAACCGTTATGCAGGAGCTGATGTACATGGCCTGCAGGATGGTCAGCAGCGGCCGACAACTCACCCTCCGATTTGGAAAACATTGCCCAGGATTCAAAGCCTTCAGTTCTGTCTACGGCAACATATAGCCCTTACCAAAGAGTAGCGAGGTAGCATTGCTTGGACGGTAGCCACGCCGGTGTTTCGTACGCCTCAAGCCCAGCGAATCGATCATAAAACAACCGCTGAAACGGCGAAGTGTTTCGATAACCGATTACGCAGGGGAATAATGGTCTGAGCCGACGGGATAAGATCTAGTTTTTAAAGAGCGGTGCCAGCATTAACTGATCTGGCGCTGTCGAGCCGACGGAGTCACTGATTCAGGAGTATGAAAAGGACAAGGATGTTTTAAGCGGCGGTTAGATCCATGTCGTGCATTATTCTTACCTGAATCAGTGACTCCGTCGGCTCGACAGCGCCAGAACAGTTAATACTGGCACCGCTCTTTAAACCCT
>SDWK01000885.1 GCA_004195335.1 Shewanella sp. | reverse complement strand
TTGCCAACCTCCACCTGGATGACATCCGGAGGGGTAGTTTTGGAACTATTTGTTTCCAAACCGCGGTTGATCAAGCTTCCCTATTGACTGAAATTCATCATTTCATTATGTTATCAGTCATAATTAGATCTTCACTTCTTTAGCCCGGATATTTCATGAAATATCCGGGCTAGGACAGATTAGATTGAAAGGGGAGATATCATGTACCGGAAACCATCACTTTTCGTCTTATGTTCATTGCTGCTTCTGCTTTCCGCCTGCGTCTCCAAATCAAAATATGTACAGCTTGAGGCCGAGCACGCCGACGCCAAGCACAAGCTAAAATACACGGAAACCAGACTCGGCTACACTGATGAAAGCAGAGAAAAGTGTATCGACAGCTTGGCAGATTGCCAGGGCAGATTCAAAGAAAAGGAAGGTGAAAAAGTACAGCTCTCACAAGAGATGGAAGGGCTGCAAGTCAGTCTAGAAGAGAGCCAAACCACTATTGCAAAACAGACAAAAGTTATCAGAGACCTCCACGCCACCAGGATTAAAATTGAGAGTAGCCTAAAAGAGCAGATTGAGAACCAGGAAATCAAACTTGAGGAAATAGAGGGCAAGTTGAAAGTCACCCTGGTGGACAAGATTCTATTTGATACCGGTAAGGTGGAGCTCGCCAAAAGAGGTAAAGAGGTGCTCCTGGAGCTTGCAGACACCTTGAGAGAGAACAAAGACCAGAACATAGTGGTAGAGGGACATACAGACGATGTCCCCATCGGATTGGGGTTGATCGAAAAATATCCCACCAACTGGGAACTGTCGGCTGTCAGAGCAGTAGGAGTAGTGCGCTTTCTCCAGGAAAAAGGCTGGCTAGAGCCAGAAAGGCTCACGGCCACTGGCTACAGTTACTACAAGCCATTGGCGTCCAATGACACCGCTGCAGGGAGGCGTCAGAATCGGCGGATAGAGATAATCTTGGTGCCAAAGCGATAAACCTTAGTGAACGGTAAGCAGTAAGCATGAGCGGTAGGCGGTTCCGATTCACACAAAGAATCCCTCTGCCTACTGTACACTGCCTAGCTTCCATGATTCACAACTGACAACACAACACAGCAGATATCAACAGACGACCATCAATTCAGACGGTCAAATTTGGAAGGTTAACGGGACCAGGTTCTATGGTGGTTTGCGGTGATTTGCTACTAGCTAGTGGTCCACCAGTGGTCCACAGAGGTGATTTATGAGGATTATACCAAAAGAAAAAGGGCTTAGCAATTAAGCTAAACCCTTGATCTTCTTATGGTACCCGGGACGAGAATCGAACTCGTACAGGATTACTCCCGAGGGATTTTAAGTCCCTTGCGTCTACCAGTTCCGCCACCCGGGCAAAGTATAAAAAGTTCGCTATTATTAATGCAATATTGAGC
Organism: Shewanella sp.; assembly: GCA_004195335.1. Classification (GTDB taxonomy): domain Bacteria; phylum Pseudomonadota; class Gammaproteobacteria; order Enterobacterales; family Shewanellaceae; genus Shewanella. The sequence goes on along the minus strand of SDWK01000885.1, from coordinate 1,697 downwards.
TACGTGTCAACCGGAGGTTTTCATGCAAGACACTTTTGTTTGCCCACACTGCGGGAAAGAGAGTCAACGATACCGAAATCCTTTCCCGACTGTTGATATCATTATTGAAGTAGAGGGCAGGATTCTACTCATTGATAGGCTCAACGAACCCTTCGGCTGGGCTCTTCCGGGCGGGTTTGTGGACTATGGAGAGTCTTTGGAAGAGGCTGCGATTCGTGAGGCACGAGAAGAGACTGGACTTAATCTTGAGAACCTCCGACAGTTCAAGGCCTATTCTGAACCAGAGCGCGACCCTCGCCAGCACAACATTTCCATGGTTTTTACCGCAGTAGCCCATGAAGAGCCAAAAGCTGGAGACGATGCCAAGCACGCCCAACTCTTCTCAATAGACGAACTACCAACGAAACTCTGCTTTGATCATGCGACTATTTTGCAAGACTATATTTCAGCGAGGAAATGAAATTCAGGAACTTTTTCGAGCAGTCCATGCTTGTGACAGAGGGTAAAGTAGAGCCGTAACCCTTCAATGTGACCATCCGTTAAATCGTAAGACATGCCTCTCCAGTAGTCCTCCAGCTGTACAGCAGTGAAAACTGTTTTTTTCGACAGACTCCGTGCCATTTCAGGTAAGTGATGAAATGCATGTTTCCGTGCTGACTGCAGTTGTGTAGATAGTGCTCGGAGCTCCTCGGGATATCTTGTGGCAGCTTCTTTCCTTAATATCCAGAGAGCAAAAACGAAAGGCAGGCCTGTGAAGTGATACCAGAGAGCACCGAGATCAGTGATCTGAAAGCCTTCAGGACAAGACTTTGCCGCTGCCAGTGCCCGGTCACCGATCAGCAGAGCGCTCTGCCCCCCGTTCAAAAGAGCTTCAACTTCTCCCGGCGGGACGAGATACGAGACATCGTTGATACCGCAAAATTCCTTGAGGAGAATTTTTAGCAGGTTGATTGAAGTTGCGGATTCACCAGTAATGGCGACTTCGCTACCGGCAAGAGTCGCCAAGGGTCCCGGGGTAAAAAGCAGGACGCTATGAACAGGACCGACGCTGCTGATAGAATGCCCAGATAGCAGAAGATAGTCATCGGCGTTCAGGCCATATTCGAAAGATGACGATGGACAAGCATCTATCGATCCATCAGCCAGCATGGTATTCAGTTCGGAAGGGACTCCGGCAACAATTTCTCCAGCAAAACCTTCTTGTCGCAGGTAATGAAAATAGGGGGCTACATTCAGGTAAGCGATGCGTCCGATTCGCAAGGTCATAATCTCTTACTAACTTTAAATGCTGGAAGCAAAGAAAATGCGGGGATAAATCCCCGCATCAGAAAACTTTGTTGAGTTATATTCGATCAGGGAAAATCAATCGAGTAGACATCTTTTGCTTTAATTTGAAAGGCCCCGTAACCGGTGGAGCCGTAAAACTCAGCATCAGAAACAATGGCTAAAGTCATAACATTGCCTGATTTAAGTTTGACATCAACCTTGAGCTCTTCATCTCTGACCTCAGTGAAAGTCACCGTATCGATATGTTGGAAAGGTATTGTCAACTGTCCCTGACCGCGTAAAGTGTCCAGGAAGGTTTTTCCATTCATGGAGAACTGATTGAGGATGGTCGAAATTCCATCGCGGTCTTTGAGCTCTGCCTGGATACGAACATCCGTCTCTGGGACGGTGCCTTCAGGAGAACCACCCAG
>SDWK01000591.1 GCA_004195335.1 Shewanella sp. | reverse complement strand
AGACTCTGAATAAAGAAGCGAGTCTGACAATGTAACGAAGTCCATTGGACGGGAACAGAATCGTGAGAGGACGTTCTTCCTGATAACCACAAGTCGGGTAAGTGCTAGGGAGTCAGTATGATGAACATATGTGAATCCACGTAAGGTGCGTTATATGAGAAGCAGCGGAAGTGGTTAATACGCTGTAGCCAAAAAGGCAATGAGAGTTGGAAAGAGATTGGGCAATGCTCTTTCGTGGTCATATAGCTCTCCGCACTAGAGTGGGCATCTAAACTGACATTACGCTTCATACGGAACACGGTAAGCCTGAATCGCTCCCATTGGGAAAGTTATCTGTGAAGATAGCCGATAGTGGTGCAGGTAAAGGAGGCTGGAGAAAGCCAATGCTGCATTGTAATGATGCAGATACAGACCTTGTGTCTGGCACGAAAGTGAGCCCACTTCCAGCTGGTCTCCCGTTGCAAGAAAATTAGAAGAACTTTGTTAATGGAGAAACGCAAATGATGACTTCGATTGAAGTTAGTGCCTCTCCTTGCTTTGCTCAATGATAATCCAAAGATTGGAAAGTCATAGAGCAGAAAGTATCAAAGCTTCAAGTGAGTATTGCAAAGGTAACCCCTGTGGTTACCGGGTAACATAGTACGCCTTAGTGGAGGCTTGAGCCGTATGCAGTGAAAGTTGCACGTACGGTTCTTAGGAGAGCGGCACCTGGTAACAGGTGCCGCTTATCCGACCAAAGTGAGTTGGATCATATGTTATTTCTGTTTTCGAAAATGACACAGGGTTATATACACAGCTAAATTTTTCTCTGACCCGGTTAACTGAGTTCATCCTTTTATCGCTAACAATATGTAAGACCACTTTCTTCTGGAACAAGAAAGTGGCCTTTTTATAGATTAAGTCTATTGGTATTCACCTGACTCCAATGATGCTTCACTGCTGATAGCTCTTAACTACTGCTCACTCTTAATTACTGTCGATTAGATTGTTAATCGCTTTTGATACCAGGTCTTTTTTCATCTTAGTGCGTGCAACAGGTTGGTTAAACCAGAAGCTCATCGGCTGATCAAAGCCAATACCGTGCATATAGTTGTAGATAGCTTTACGGAGCCCTTCGCCCAGCATGTCATGATCCGTACCGGTTGGATCGGTGAAGTCCACATCGTTTTCAGCGAATAAGATCTCAGGGCGCTCAGCAAGTGTGATACCAAACTTCTCTGGATTGATGCCAACAGGACTGTGAATCGTGGCCACGAAACGGTGCCAGTAGGCCGACTGAAAACAACCTTGCTTCATCATCTGCCGCACCATTTCCAGCGAATCAACGGTTTCTTGCTCAGTTTGTGTCGGAAAGCCATACATCAAGTAGGCGTGAACCAATACACCTGCATCACTGAAGGCTTTGGTTACCTGGGCGACCCGCTCAACACTCACGCCTTTTTTCATCAGCTTCAATAGACGATCTGATGCCACCTCAAGACCGCCGCTTACCGCGATACAACCGGAATCTGCCAGTAACTGGCACCGCGCCTGGCTAAACGTCCTCTCAAAACGGATATTGCCCCACCAGCTGATCACCACATTGCGTTCAATAAGCCGCTTTGCCATCGTAAACAAAAGCTTTGGCGGTAGGGCTTCATCGACGAAATGGAAACCTGTCTCTCCGGTTTCTTCGATGAGTTGTTCGATTCTATCCACCAGAACATCGGCGCCTGCGGCATCGAAACGGTCGATATAATCCAGACTGACATCGCAAAAGCTGCATTTACGCCAGTAACAGCCATGAGCGATGGTCAGTTTATTCCAGCGTCCATCGCTCCAAATGCGGTGCATTGGATTAAGCATTTCACACAACGACAGGTATTCCCCCAATGGCAGGCCATCGTATATCGGTGCACCGACATCGGTTTGCGGGATATCGTGGAGCTCTGCATTTTCATTGAAGTGAACGTAGGCCTCCCCATTTTCATCCTCTGCGAGGAAATAGGTTCGCATCAGGGAGTCTATCTCACGTTGTCCTTCAAAGTATTCCAGCAGCGTGATAAAAGGACGTTCGCCGTCGTCCAGACAGATAAAATCGACAAACTCAAACACGCGAGGGTCCTTCAGCGCGCGCAGCTCGGTATTGATAAAACCACCGCCCATTACGATGGGGATAGCAGGATTGATGGCTTTACAGGTTTGCGCAATACGTAAGGCTCCTAGCATATTGCCGGGGAAAGGCACGGTTAATGCGACTACGCTAGGCTGAGTTTCTTCCAGATACTGCTCGACCAATTGTTCTAAAATTTCCGAGCTGAAACTCGGTTCGTCCATCAAGGTATCGTAGAGATTGTCAAAGCTTGGGTTGGCCGCCGCTAATTGCTCGCCATAACGGCTCACTTCAAAGTAGGGATCAACCCCCAGAGTAATGACGTTCGACAGATCATTAATAAACAGGGTTGCTAGGTATTTGGCTTTATCTTGTACGCCTAGATTACCAAAGGCCGCTTGCAACACATCGCCGGATACCGCTTCCATCTGAGCAATGGTGTCAAACGCTGGGCCTTCTGGTAAAAAACGACGGGAGTTAATACGCATTGCAAGGCTGGGATCTTTGCCCTGCAAAAAACGAATGGCAGGTTCAACTGTCAGGTGGTAACGGTCAAACTCAGCTAGAAAATTAAAAATGACATCAGGTAGCTCATCGTCTTCACAGTGCTCGAAGTTTTCTTCCACATGCTGACGAATAATTTCCAACGCAGGCGCTGTCATCATCTCCAGGAAAAGCTCAATAGCAGGATCTCGCTGAACCGCCTCATAGCCTCGAGAGCGTAAAAAACCAGTTAAATACGCTGTTGCTGGATAGGGCGTATTCAGCTGGGTCATAGGTGGAGTCATTAGAAGAACGGTCATAACCTGCCTTTAAATTGTGAAACTTGAATACTCATTGCGGAACAAAGTGTGGCAGCAAATACAGTTGCCATAAAATAGGAGGGGATTCTAGCAAATGAATTAGATAAAAACCCGTAAATTAGCGGATGGCTGATAGATTTGTCACCGGCTCTTTTTATGCTTTGCCACATGAGAGTGAATAAGTGGCTGTCCCAACTTTATCCTATGATTGAAGTTAATAGGGTCAGAGTAAAATTTATCAGAAAAGGATAAAGAGTTCGGAGTGAATTAGGGCTTTCGGACAAATCGACATTTGTGCATCCCGGCACAGCACGAGGCGCAGGCTATAGATTAATTTGAAGCCATGCCATTCAATATCGAACTAAATACCCACAAAGTCAGATGAATAAATGAGAGATATTTGAAACTTGTTATCAGGCAAGTAAACAAATAATCAGGTGTGAACGGGGCTTTGACCTTCGACAGCAGGCAAGCTGTCACAGAAGTGTTTACACATCGGCATGCAGCAAGCCATTGGTATAATTAGGGTTATGATTTTCCACTAGCAAACACAATAGCAAATCAGGTTAATGAACCCAATCTAAAAAGAGACTTGAAACTTGTGAGCTGACAAGTGACTTGCCTGTCGGAGGATATAGATTAAATAGAGGTTATGGCATTCAGCAAACTAACCAAACACCAAACCACCCCATCAAGATACTTAAACCTTGTTATCCGATAAGGTTTAATCGGCTTGTATTTGACCTACAAATAACACAGGTGCAGCATCTAACTCATTGGCGTCCATCATGGCGGCAATACGCTCAACTGATGAAAGTAATTGGCTTTGCTCCCACTCATCAAGGTTTTGATAGCGCGTAATAAAATGCTCTTGTAGCGGTTTAGGAGAGTTACTTAACAGTGTCTTCCCCGTTTCGCTTAATGACAGATGCACTTTGCGCTTATCGGTTTCGCTGCGAGTTCTAATGACTAAATGACGGCTTTCAAGTCTATCGATAATCGTGGTGACGGTTGCAGGGCTTAAGGCGATCTCTTTAGCAATATCTTTTGCCAGCGGAGCCTCAAGATGCTCAATATTTTGCATCACCATAAGCTGCGGGCCTGTAAGACCTGATTGCTTGTTTAATTGACGTGAATGGATATCAATCGCTCGGATCACTCGGCGCAGAGAAATCAATAATTGTTCGTACTTTTCCATAATCTTTCCTATGCCGGTAATGTTGATCTGCGAGCAATATGCTCACTAAATAAAAATGCAGTATAGCGCCGAAGCGTTATACCGCACTTTTCATATTAGTTGCAAGGCAATATCATGCGCAAGGGCTTAAAAGTTAAAGGTCCTAGCGATTGACAGTATTGCGCGAGTATCGGCCGTATCTATGTCCATGCTGGTGTCTTCAACCGCGAGATTAAAGTCAAAACCTTTCCAACTTGTCATGTATTCGGCGCGGTAATGGTTATAGGCTTTATCGCCATCCCAAGACCACTTGTTCTCATCTGTCGATGTTGAACGGTCAAAACTGACACGAATGTCATGACCTTCGGCAACGGTAAACGTGTGTGCTGCCATCATGATGTAATGTCCGGCATCGACGCCAAAGTAATCCCAAGTGTACCAGAAGTTTAGTTCACTTTGACCCACAGATGATACATAACCAAACTTAGTGTATAGCTCTGGATACTGGTATTCGTCCGAAAAAGAATCACCGTGATAGGTATAATAGGCAATACCTGCGTCCAGAGAGACACGATCGGTTAGCTGAAAGAACTTTCCACCGTAAAAATCGAGCTCTAACCATGTGTCATCAGCTGAGCCAAAATCAACATTTGAAGCCCATGTACCCACATACCAGCCTGAGTCGGCTGCATAATCAAGACTCGCTTGAATAGCAGGACCGTTGTCGGTTTGGCTCACACCGTTAAAGGTGTAATCCGATGTGGCGTTAATGGTTGAGCTAACCCCTGCAATCGCTGTAGTTGGTAAGGCGATTAGACCCACTAAGGCGAGTTTTTTAATTGTATTTTTCATCATTTCCCTTTCTTTTTAGTTAGCTAATTCAATTTTGCTGAAATCAATTTCGTTTTCTTTTGGTGAATGCTCAATGGCCGCCACTTTCTTGTATTTTTTCGCCAATATATAACCGAAGCAGCCCAAGATCAGGGCAATAGCTAAGGCGCCAACCCACTGGATCTGTAAGAAGTCCAGTTTAAACAGTAAGGTCAGGCCGCTCATCAAGACGATGTTGCCTATGATGTACTTGGTTTTACCGAAGCGCTCGACGGTTAGATTGAGGTTGTCGGTGTAAAGGCGGATTAGGGAGTCCAGAGAGTTCACTACAAAGGTGATGCCGACGATGACCATGGCTAGGTTATAAAAGCCTGTGGTGGCGATCTCATTAGCGCTGTAGTAATACAACACGGTAAACCATACGGCGATGGGCAGAGAGGGGAATACCATCATGGCAATCAGCACCTGATAAGTTTTCATGCCGCCAACAAAGCGTGAGGTGAACTGACCAATCATGATGCTCCAAGCAAACCACCACAGAAGATAGAACTCATGGTAATCATTCAGCGGCAGCACAAAGTGATGGATATTGCCAAAATAGTCGCCAATCATGGCAAACGTGGTAAAGAATTCACCGACACCAGACTCAGGTGACAGAAAAGCACCAGCCCACATGATGACGATTAAGGCCATGAATAACCAAGTACTGGCCAAACTGAGTTTACGTACATAGCGAATGCTGGTGCTGGAATAGACTGCTGCGGCAATAACTAAAAATACGATGAGGTAGAAGCTGCTGACGATGGTTTCACCGTCGCCCATTTCTGGCAGATACCAAGGTAAGTTAGTCAGCAACAGGTAAGCGGTAAAGGCACAGGTGCCGATAATTACCAGGTTATTGATGAACTTGATTAAGGGAATTTCAAAGAACTTTACTCTTGGCTCTATTACGCAGAAATAGAAACAAGTTAAAAAGTAAAATGCCCAAATCAGAAATGCCCAGAAACCGAACTCAATGGCCAGAGGGTTAGTAAAGCCATATTCAGGACTGGCAGCTAAGTCGGCATAACCGGCAAACTCCGTCAGCGGGAACATGATTAACCCTACGTCTAATCCTGAGGTAAACAGGATGGCGATAAAGGTAAAAGTTCGTACCGGTGTGACACCAATACATTTAACATTACCCCAGCGATAGATCACAAAGGCAATGGCCGCGAACGTAAATAATATTCCTGTAGTAAGCCAAGTCGTCATTATTGAGCTCCTGACTTAATTTGTTTGTAAAACATGTGGTTAGTCCCTTTCTTTTGTTTTTGTCAGACCAAGAGGCAGCAAATTAAGGCTGTAAGAATCCCTCAAGCCTTAACTATCGCTTTCACGAAAGTTAAGGTTTGATAGATTAAACTTGGCGATTAGGGCCATTTAGCCTTTTGGCTTAGGCTGGCCTTCTACCTATATCGCTGAATTTGCCAATTAGAAAAATTGAACAAATCAAATGAATTACCTTGCTGGCGATTTAAGTCGCTGTTGCTGCTGCCAGTTGTCGCTAATTGTTACAGTCGCAGTACTTGGGGCGAGTGGTGTCTTGCCTAAAATAATATCGGCCGCACGCTCAGCTAACATGATGGTCGGGGAGTTCAGGTTGCCATTTGGGATGGTGGGGAAAATAGAGGAATCCACCACTCTCAGGCCTTGTAAACCATGTACCCTGGTTTGTGAGTCCACAACTGCCATGGCATCTTCACCCATTTTGCATGAGCAAGATGGATGATAGGCGCTTTCGACGCTGCGTCTAACAAAGCTATCTATCTCTTCATCGGTGTGTACAGCTGTGCCGGGCTGGATCTCTTCACCACGATATTCATCCAGTGCAGGCTGATTAATGATCTCGCGGGTTAAGCGAACACAAGCGCGGAAGCCTTCGATATCATCTTGATGGGACAGATAATTAAATTGAATAGCTGGGGCAACATGGGCATCGTTAGAGACCACTTTTACGCTGCCGCGACTCTTAGGTTTGTTATGGCCAATGTGTACCTGAAAACCATGGCCAGCAAACGCTTCTTTACCGTCATAGCGCATCGCTGCTGGCAAGAAGTGATATTGAAGATCCGGCCATTCAAGTCCCGGCTTTGAGCGGATAAATCCACATGACTCAAAGTGATTGGTGGCACCTAGCCCTGACTTGTTTAAAATCCAGCGTGTACCGATAAATAGCTTGTTTAATGGGTCGATTTTGCCGTTGAGTGAGATGGGCTTAAGACACTTAAACTGGAAATAAAACTCGAGGTGATCTTGCAGGTTTTCACCTACTCCCGGTAGTTCGTGTACTTGCTCGATACCCGCATCGGCAAGTGTATCAGCAGCGCCCACACCGGAGAGTTGCAGTATGTGTGGCGAACCAATAGAGCCTGCCGATAACACCACTTCTTTATTTGCCTTTACCTCTACGTGCTTACCTTTACGCTCAAAATGAACACCGACGGCTTTTTTGCCTTCAAAAAGCACCTTGTGTACCAGTGCATGGGTGATCACCGTCAGGTTAGCGCGTTTCATCGCCGGTCTCAGGTAGGCATTAGCTGTTGACCAGCGCACGCCATTTTTAATGGTCATATGCATGGGGCCAAAACCCTCTTGCTGAGCGCCGTTGTAGTCAGCCGTCGCTAAATAACCAGCATCCACGCCCGCATCGACAAAAGCCTGATACAACGGGTTTTTCATATTGTTGCCGTTATTGACTGCCAGTGGGCCGTCAACGCCGCGGTAATCATCTTCGCCAAATGCCCAGCTCTCGGCTTTTTTGAAGTAGGGCAGGCAATGGGCGTAATCCCAATCTTTTGCGCCCTCTTGCTGCCACTCATCGAAATCTCGAGCATGACCGCGTACATATACCATGCCGTTAATCGATGAGGAGCCACCTAACACTTTGCCACGTGGGCAATGCATACGGCGGTTATCTAAGTGTGGCTCGGCTTGTGTTTCAAACTGCCAGGCATATTTAGCGGTATTCATCGGGATAGATAGGGCGGTCGGCATCTGAATAAAGATGCTTCTATCGCTACCACCAGTCTCGAGAAGCAATACTTTATGCTTTGAGTCGGCAGATAAACGGTTAGCCAGCACACAGCCAGCGCTGCCTGCGCCAACGATTATATAGTCGTATTGTTCGTTTGTTGATTGAGTCATATTAGCTCCTTAAAATGGGCTTTCAAGGGGCTGCATACCCACATAGACGGCTTTAATTTGGGTGTAAGCGTTAAGTGTCTCGCTGCCATTTTCACGGCCAATTCCCGACATCTTGTAGCCACCAACTGGCATCTCTGCCGGTGATGCACCGTAGGCATTTATCCAGCAGATCCCAGCTTGCATCTGATGAATAACGCGATGGGCGCGAGTGATGTCTTGGGTAAACACACCAGCGGCAAGTCCAAGGCGGGTATCATTGGCGCGGCGGATAACTTCATCTTCATCACTAAAAGGCAGTATCGACATCACAGGGCCGAAGATCTCCTCTTTACTCAGAGTCATGTCGTCTGTGCATTGGCCGAAGATAGTCGGCGCAACAAAGTAACCGTTAGGGCTGTTTTCCGGCTCAAGGGCATGACCACCAGCGAGTAGCTCGGCGCCCTCTTTTTTGCCTATTTCGATATAGCTGAGGACTTTATCTTGATGAGCTTTGGAAATAAGTGCGCCAAAGTTGGTGGCTGGATCCATAGGATCGCCGCAAACAATGTTGTCTCGGGTGCGCTGAAGTAGTTTTTCAATAAAGCGGGGGTAAATATCGCGCTGCACAAACACACGAGTTCCGTTAGTGCAAACCTCACCTTGGGTATAAAAGTTACCTAACATGGCTGCTGAAACGGCATTATCGATGTCGGCGTCATTGAATATGATCAACGGTGACTTACCGCCAAGTTCCATGGTGACCTGTTTAAGCGAGCTGGCAGCCGCCGCCATCACTTTCTTGCCTGTACCGACTTCACCGGTGAAAGAGACTTTAGCAATATCTTCATTATTGGTTAGCCAAGCGCCGACACGGCCATCACCTTGAATGACGTTGAATACGCCGTCGGGTACGCCTGCTTCGGTGAAGATCTCTGCGAGTTTTAATGCGCCTCGTGGTGTCTCTTCTGATGGCTTAAAGATCATCACATTACCACAAGCCAATGCGGGTGCTGACTTCCAGCAAGCGATTTGTAATGGGTAGTTCCAAGCACCGATACCGGCACAAATGCCCAGTGGTTCGCGGCGGGTGTAGTAAAAATCATCACCTATTGTTTGCTGGTTGCCTTCGATACTGGGGGCAAGGCCTGCAAAAAATTCAATCGAATCGGCGCCTGTTACCACATCGACAACAGAGGCTTCTTGCCAGGGCTTACCTGTGTCTTGTACTTCAATCGCCGCTAGCTCGTCATTTCGCTCACGAAGTAGGGCTACGGCCTTAAGTAAAATGCGGCTACGTTCCATAGGCATCATTTTTGACCAGGTATCAAATCCCGCTTTGGCACTTTCTATGGCGGCGGTTTGAATCTTCTCGTCGGCGACTTCGACTAAGTAGCTCACCTCTCCATTAGCTGGATTGATAACTTCAAAGGTTTCACCGGTTTTATTACTGAGGGCTTGCCCATGGATATAATTTAGGTAAACAACTAGTGACATCGGTTTTCTCCGTACTGCATGATCACAGCCTCGATAAAGGCTTTACATAAAATTTGAGCTTGTTCGAACTCTTCCTCTGGTGCAGGACTCAACGCACTGCGTAGCCAAAAACCATCTATCATGGCGGCAGTTTGTTTTGCTGCAATGATGGCTTCGGGCTGAGGAAGTAGGTTCTTAAAAGAGAACAAGAGGTTGCTATATAAACGTTGGCTATTGATATGTTGTAACCGTGCAAGTCCCTGCTCGTGCATCGCTTGCGACCAGAAACTGAGCCAGGTTTTGGTGGCGGATCTTGAACGTTGTAACTCGGTAAAGTTCGCTTCTACAATGGCGTGCAGCCGTTTAAGTGGCAGCATAGTTTTACCAGACGTGCGACTTAACAATGCCTGTTTAAGTTGTTCGAGGAGGTATTTTTGTGTCGCTTCAATCAGGCCTTGTTTACCACCAAAGTAGTGGCTAATGAGTCCGGATGATAAGCCTGCCAAGCCACTAATGGTGATGATTGTCGTATGGTGCAAACCATGACGTTCAACAGAGAGCAAGGTAGCATCGATAAGCTGCTGTTGTCGGACTGTTTTCATTGACGGGCGCGACATAAAAAAGTGAATTCCTCTGTGTCATTATTGTTAACACTATTGTTTAGGCTGTAGTTGTGATTGTTAATTGAACGTCCAATTAATAACAACTCTAATGGTTAGAGCTGTAACTATCAACCTTTATTCAGGATTGAGACTTATATCACAGAATTTTCCCGTTAAATTATGATGGGAGGTATCAATTTCAAGTGTTTGTTTACTAAGTATTTAAGTGGGTGAATATTTATTGTTCATATGAAAGAAAATAAATTCAAATAAATTTAAACAAACTTTGGTTGAAAATTAGTTTTAGCCATAATCATTGTGTCAGCCTTCGAATGAAGACTG
>SDWK01000367.1 GCA_004195335.1 Shewanella sp. | reverse complement strand
AGATGTGTATAAGAGACAGGAATAGTACCCATGTCTAAGGTTATCGGTATGCTAAAAAGGGCCCAGCCAGGGAATGACCCTAATCGAAATCGTAAACGACTAAGAGATAAATATCAAATACTTAAATAGAAAACGGGAGCAAAAGCTCCCGTGTGTAACCCGGTGATGTATCACATTGAGCTAGTCAGTCTTCATATCATTAACCGACTGCAACATGGCCCGGCTCTCACGTTGGAATTGAGGAGCAAAATCTCCAAACCATTGCGCGACCTCTTTGAACTGAGCAACAAATGCATCGCGATCACCCGATTGCAACAGCGATAGAGCCTGAGAGTAATTATCTAAATAGTCCCCGATTGCTTTCAGACTCTCTTTTTGGGCAAAAATAATATCCGCATACAGATCCGGACTTTGCGCAAAAAGTCGCCCCACCATCGCCAGCTCGAGTCGATAAATAGGTGAGCTAAACTGCAACAGAGACTCAATGTCGGCCTCTTCTTTATAGAGGTTTAACCCATAGACGAAAGAGGAGAAATGGCGCATAGCCTGAACCAGTTGCATCGCCTTGTCATGACGCTCAGGCTCGGCTTCTACGAGACGGGCTCCCCAGATCTGTATCTGTTCGAGCAACCATTGATACTCTTGACTCCCACGACCATGACATACCACGACAACTTGTTTTGCTAAGCTGCCAACATCAGGACCAAACATTGGGTGAAAACCCACTACTGGACCATTATGCGCCTCCAACATTGCATTTACAGGCTCTACCTTAATTGAAGTCAGGTCGGCAAGAATACAATCTTTTGGTAGCCCGGTAAGTTTCTCTTTTATCAGAGAGCATGTGATAGCGATAGGGACGGTTACAATCACTAACCCTGCCCCATCGAAGATTTCAGTCGCTCTGCACCAATCATCTTTATCGAGCACCTGCACCTGATAACCGGATAACGTCAACATTTGTGAGAACAAGCCGCCTAACTTACCTTCCCCTCCGACCAGAACTACATGACCAAGATCCGGCTTAACTTGTTTAAAACCAACATCCTTCTCATTGAGGTAAGATTCACGCATCAAGCGTCTCAATATATCCTCTATTAGTTGAGGAGAGACATTCATCTTCTGCGCTTCACCTCGGCGCTTAGCCAACATTGACGCTTCACGTTGTGGCGCATAAATAGGAAGACCAGCCCCATGTTTAACCGCTCCAACCTGAGCGACTAAATCCAATCGTTTCCTTAAGAGGTGGATCAATTGTTGATCGACACCATCGATCAAGCCTCTTAAGTTTTCGAGATCAGCCGTTGTTTTTTCATTCATCGATCATCTATCCATTATAAAAAGTCATCAGATATTGAGAATATATCTACTCAAAGCAATTCTACACAAGCCACTTCAAAATGTTCGTTTTGGATCTCCCGAAGGGCAAGCCGAAAAGCAACATGTTTCTACATTCAATATTTATAAGAATAAATATTGAATTAGAATCACTAGTACTACTATTTCATGCTGACCACCACGGATGGTGTGAATGTAATTAATGCTGGAGCAATTAACCACCTTGAACTCTGCCACTTCTCGATATGCTGAATTCTGCACTTCGAGGTCGTTTGGGTATATAAGCTAACCAATCAGGCGTTGGCAATCTTAAGCATACCAAATCGAGTCGGTAAAACCGATGACAATAAGGCCGAACCATCGCGTAATATCAGCTCAGTAGTTTCCCAATCGATGCAGGCATCGGTCACTGATACCCCGTAAGCGAGCTCGTCCAAGGGCTTATTGCTACTCTGATTGCCCTCATTTAGGTGACTCTCTAACATAACGCCTATGATAGATTGATTGCCATCTAAAATTTGGCCAAACACATCTTCACAGACGCCCTTCTGCTTGCGATGATCCTTCGATGAATTTCCATGGCTGCAATCCACGATTAAACGCGCATTAAGGTTTGCATTGTGCAACTGATGTTCACACTCAGCGACACTGACAGAATCATAGTTAGGTGTTTTGCCACCGCGTAAGATCACGTGACCGTCAGGATTACCCGCTGTTTGCAACAGGGCAACTTGTCCTTTCTGGTTGATCCCCATGAAACGGTGACTACTGGCTGCTGATTCCAGAGCATTAATTGCAACTCCAAGCTTGCCATCGGTTCCATTTTTAAAGCCAACTGGCATGGATAAACCCGACGCCATCTCTCTGTGGGTCTGTGACTCAGTGGTACGAGCCCCAATCGCCGACCAAGTCACCAACTCTGACATGTACTGCGGACTGATAGGGTCTAAGGCTTCGGTCGCCACCGGCAGGCCAAGATCGGCTAACCAGATCATTAGCTCTCGAGCCTGGCGAAGTCCCTTTTCAACATCGAATGACTCATCCATATCAGGGTCATTGATCATGCCTTTCCAACCGACCGTTGTACGAGGCTTTTCGAAATATACCCGCATAAGAATGTAAAACTCACCACTCAACTCATCATGAAGTTTCTTGAGTTTCAGTGCGTACTCTTTCGCCGAAGCGATATCATGAATAGAGCAAGGCCCGCTAACAATAAGCACGCGGTTATCACGCTTATGTACGATATCGGCAACAGTCTTACGTGCATTTAACACATAATGATAAGCATGCTCAGATAGAGGGAGCTCAAGTTTTAACTCCTGTGGAGTCACTAATACTTTCTCTGAACTGATATGAACATTATTAATTGTATCTTGCTGCATGCTTACCACCTGACGTCTAAAAATTGAGTTTCGCTACATTGCTAACCTGAATTCACATTTGAATCCGTAAAGCTGTACTGCTACACCAGTACGGTTGAGAACTAACTATGCCTATCGTTTTAAATAAGATCAAGAGAGATCTGCTAACAGGAGGGAAATTCATAGGGTAAAGAAAAAGATCCTAGGTTTTAGGCGCGAGAAAGCTAGGAAGCAACTCTTCTTTGCTTTATCTTTTGTTTTTCACTTACTTCGAGCCTCGCAACTCGTAACTTTCTCACCCTTGTCTTTAACTCGAATCTGGCTGAGCTTTGAGAAACACAAAAGCCCGCCATAAGGCG
>SDWK01000364.1 GCA_004195335.1 Shewanella sp. | reverse complement strand
CTTTTGATCAGCACTGTGTTGGTCAATAACTTTGTATTAGTCAAATTCCTTGGTTTGTGCCCTTTCATGGGAGTATCCAGCAAGCTCGAGTCAGCCATTGGGATGTCGATGGCGACCACGTTTGTGCTTACTCTTGCGTCTGTATTGAGCTACTTGGTTAACCACTACCTGTTGCTGCCTTTTGAGCTGGGCTACCTGAGAACGATGAGCTTTATTTTAGTCATTGCCGTTGTGGTTCAATTTACTGAAATGCTTGTTCAAAAAACCAGTGCTTCTCTCTACAGAGCGCTTGGAATATACCTTCCTCTTATCACGACCAACTGTGCAGTGCTCGGTGTCGCCTTACTGAATATCAGTGAGAAGCATAACTTTATCGAATCAGCTATTTATGGATTTGGTGCTGCTGTCGGTTTTTCTCTTGTGCTGATCCTTTTTTCGGCTATGCGTGAGCGCCTTGCCGCCGCCGATGTGCCTCTTCCATTTAAAGGTGGAGCCATTGCCATGATCACCGCAGGTCTTATGTCTCTTGCATTTATGGGTTTCACAGGATTGGTTAAATAAGTATGTCCGGAATTTTTATCGCAATAATATTACTGACAATGATGGCATTGTTGTTTGGTATTTTACTCGGTTTTGCCGCAGAGAAATTTAAAGTAGAGGGCGATCCCCTTGTCGATCAATTAGAAGCGCTTTTACCTCAGACACAATGTGGTCAATGTGGGTATCCTGGTTGTCGTCCCTACGCCGAAGCTATTGCCAATGGCGAAAAAATTAATAAATGCCCGCCCGGTGGCAGTGCGACAATGGAAAAGTTGGCAGATATGGCAGGGGTTGAACCTGAGCCTCTTTCGGCTACCGAAGAGGTACAAGTCAAGAAAGTTGCCTACATCCGTGAAGACGAATGCATAGGATGCACTAAGTGTATTCAAGCCTGTCCTGTCGATGCAATCTTAGGTAGCGGTAAGTTGATGCACACCGTTATCACCGACTACTGCACAGGTTGTGATCTTTGCGTAGCGCCCTGCCCGGTTGATTGCATAGATATGTTGCCCATAGAACAAACCGTTAAAAATTGGGATTGGAAGCTAAATGCTATTCCCGTAAAAACCTTGGATGAGGATTGCCAGTGCTAACTTTATTTGAACAGATTGATAAAGGCACACTGTGGCGTTCAATTGGCGGTATCCATCCCCCAGAGAGAAAAACCCTCTCAAATAGAACTTCCATTGCATCATTGGCCTTGGCCGATGAGTATGTGGTTCCGCTCACTCAAGTTGGTGAATCATCGGTTCTCGCTATCTCAGTGGGCGAGTATGTCACCAAAGGCACGTCTTTAACACGCGGCACTCACTTTGGTCATTTGGCTGTTCATGCGCCTACATCAGGCCATGTGACTAAGATCGAACAGCGTCCAAGTAATCATGCATCCGGACTCCCGGTGTTAAGTTGTGTCATTACCCCTGATGGGCTAGATACACTGACGCCAAATGTACATGCCCCACTCTCCTGGAATGACATTGCATCGTGGTCAAACCAAGAGATCTTAAAAAGAATACAGGATGCGGGTATCGCAGGTCTCGGTGGTGCGGCATTTCCTAGCCATATCAAGCTTAACCCGGCCAGTGAAATCGATCTGCTGATCATCAACGCCATTGAATGTGAGCCATACATCACTGCCGATGACGTGCTCATGCGAGAGCATAGTGATGCGATATGCTTAGGAATCGCCATCATCAATCGTTTACTTCAACCTAAACGACTGATAATTGCAGTCGAAGATAACAAACCTGAAGCTATCGAAGAGATGCATCACGCGTTAAACCGCAGTCAGCTCCCCAAAGAGGGCGTCAGGATCACCAGTGTCCCCACGCTTTACCCTTCCGGAGGAGAAAAACAGTTAATACAAATTTTGACTGGCCAAGAGGTGCCTTCAGGCGCCATTCCGGCTCAACTCGGGATAGTCGTACAGAACATCGCAACCAGCTACGCGATAAAAAATGCCGTTTTAAGCAATTACCCGCTCATTGAGCGCGTAGTCACAGTCACAGGTAATAATGTGTCCAACCCGGGGAATTATTGGGTCCCAATAGGCACACCTATATCTCATCTGTTATCTCGGACGGGGTTCAGAGGCAATGAAACCGATAAAGTCATTATCGGTGGTCCAATGATGGGTTATGCCCTATACAATGACAGCGCTCCCATCCTAAAAGGCACTAACTGTTTACTTTTGCCTGATACCAACGAGTTGGCTCCCGAACAAAGAGAGTTACCCTGTATACGTTGTGGTGAGTGCGCCCTAGTGTGTCCGGCTCAACTTTTACCACAGCAGCTATTTTGGCATGCCAAAGCCAAGGAATACGATAAAGCCGTCAGTTTCAACCTCGCCGATTGCATTGAATGTGGGTGTTGCACCTATGTATGCCCAAGTAATATTCCGCTGGTAGAGTATTACAGAATCGCCAAATCGGCGGTTAAGACGGAAGCAGAAGAGAAGAAACAAGCCGAGCTGGCAAAGCAAAGGTTTGAATTGAGAACTCAGCGGTTAGAAGATGAAAGACTCGCCCGTGAAGCGAAGCAAAAAGAAGCGGCCGATCGACGTAAGTCAACCATGTCCGGTACAGATACAGATGCCGTAGCAGAGGCCATGGCCAGAATTAAAGCCAAAAAGGCTGCCTCAAGCTCAAACGAACTCACTAATGCAACAGACACTCCCGATAGTAAACGTAAGGATGTCTCAGCGGCGATTGCTCGTGCTAAGGCCAAGAAGGCCGCACAGAATGCCACTGACCATTTACCACCTTCTGAAGCTAGCCCTGTGGGCGATGACAAGAAGGCACAAATTGCGGCTGCGGTTGCAAGAGCAAAAGCTAAAAAAGCGGCGCAGCTAGCTTCTGAAACGAATAACAGTGAACAACTTGCGACTCAAGTTGACGCAAGCAACGCACCACAAGAGGTGGTCACTCCCGTTGATGATAGGAAAGCTAAGATTGCTGCAGCGGTTGCCAGAGCCAAGACTAAAAAAGCGGCGCAGCTAGCTTCTGAAACCGATAACAGTGAACAGCTTGCGACTCAAGTTGACGCAAGCAACGCACCACAAGAGGTCGCTGCACCCA
>SDWK01000363.1 GCA_004195335.1 Shewanella sp. | reverse complement strand
ACCTTTTGGTTCAAGCCTCACAGCTCCTTTGGCTTGTTAAGATTCACGACAGTTACAAGTGTTCACTTACGTTGACCATAGTATTCTATTCTAACCCCTCACCCGGATGGAGCTCCCAGGAGCGTATCCACCTCACGGTTTCCTCGCCGCATCAACGATGCTTCGGCGCATTGTCAAGAAGGCTTCATACCCATCAAGGATGCACCTTGAGCGCATGCTTCCATAGGATCGCAGCGACGGGATGCTGGGTTCAAGCAAGGGTTAAAACCCTTGTTGAACAGTCTATAATTACGCGACTTCGTGTCGCAATTGTGTTATCTTGCCAGAAAACCAAATATCACCCAAGTGCAGATATATTGAAAGTACCTCACGAATTTCGAATTTGTCAAAACTTTTGATTTCTTACAAGCCTACGGGGATTGGTTTGGCAGATATTGTAACGATACCTTTTGGATATCACATTAATTCAGAAGGTTGATAGTCTCAACTTATTGCAGTTATCGGCAATCGAGGTGTATTTGCAATCTTGGCGTAGTACTCGAATAAGACTTACCACCCTTAAGAAGGATAAATATGACCACAGCGGTATTAAGGGCCACCCACCGGAAGCGTGAGCACAGGAGCTTTCCCTTCACCGGGTGAAAGTGCCAGGCGCAGCAACTCGGCAAGTATCAGGAATGTACTTTTACTCTTCACATCGTTGTCAGCCAGGTAAAACCAGTGATTCCGATGCCGAACAGCAAAGGAGGATTCCGGCTGATCTTTCGACGATCGGACTTGGAAGAGACCGGGCAGTCCCTGGGATGAGACCCCCTTGGTCGGCCATTCCGGCACTGTCAATCCCTTATCGAGATGGGATTCGGGGATTTCGACTCCCCCGGCCAGATAGACGAGTGCGTCGAGAACCGATCGCGTGTCGATGGCGATGTGGTCCGTTTTGCTTTTGTCTTCATCGGTTTGTGTGCCTTCCTGGATCATTACGTATCTGGCATCTTGAGTATCCAAACGGAGAAGCTCGAAAAGCCTGTCGCGTCCCACTGCATCCTGAGATATATACAGAGCGCGCAGTCTTCGCTCTGTTGTTAGGATAAAGGCGTCACCTGAGGAATTGCGCTGGAAGCGATAGCCCGCCTTGGCTGCTTCCACCAAATCGGAACCTGTTACCTGAGACACAGGTATCGGATCTGAGAGCACATCTCTGTGCGTCACGGACCCGAAATAGAGATCTGCCTCAACCTGGGTCTGAGCCAGCAGACTAAGGAGTTCTATAAACTCTTTGCTGACCGCTCCCGCATAATTGGTCATTCCGTTCACATTTTGGACCAACAGCTGAAAGAGCACCGATACGGGCCAGTCGGAGGATGCGAGATCGATAAGGATCGGCAGCGGAACGGAAGCCACCATGGTCTTGGCGAATTCCTTGCCCCGCTGAGGCGTAAACGTAAACGTAGGCCGGCTGGACCAGGTGACTTCGCCTAATCCCAAGTTCGTGGTTGCGCCTTGCTCTTTACCTGTAATGCCACCCAAGGTCACCGAAAAAGAGAGCTGAGCACTGATGGAATTTGTACCCAGAAACTCTATGGTGTCCAGATAGCGCAGTCGGACTATGTTAAGAAGCAGTTCCTGGTCGGACGAAATACGTACTGCTTCATTGTAAGCTTGCCGCCCGTCCTTCAACTGCTTGGGCCCGAAGGAACAACCGGCCAAAAGGATCAGGGCAACCAGCAGAACTAATGAGAGACGTAGAATTCTTAGCACAGGTAATTTAGATTTCCTTTTTGTCATAAGCTCGTTCCTCCATATCTCCCAATTAGAAGCAATAATGTAAACATGCACAGATAATACTTAAAACGAACCAGATAAGGGACAGAAAGATTGGTCAAGTGCAGAAAGTCAAATGATTCGTTTTGACTTTCATGGGTATTATCAACTCTTTTAACGTTTCCAGCGCCAGCGTTTGGCTGGGCTTGATAGAGATCCGGGTCGCGATGTCTTCCGATCTCTATCGACTTCAGATATCTCCTTTTGCTCTGCGTGGTGAGAAGATCCTATTGGTGGATAATCGAGAATATCCTCAAACTCCATTTGTCCTTCTTCATCAAATTCTGGAAAGGGCAGCTTGCCTTTCGTTCGCCAATCCTCGACCTGAGCCTCGGCCACGCGGCTTCTCTCAGCGTCCAAGCCAGTGTCTTTGGTGAAATAAGTTGTCTGCGACGGAAACGCGAAGCCCGTCCCCGCCTCTTTTACAATGTCCATAATTCTCAGATTTAAATCTTCACGAATAGCCCAATATTCGGGGTAGTCGCTGGTACGGATGTATGCAAAAACTTCTATGTCCAGGGAAGTATCACCAAAGCGACGAAACCGCACGCGCAGACGTTCTGGTGATACCTTAGGATGGCTGATCAGCATCTTTCGCAACTTTGTCAATACATAGCGCAGTTGTTCGGCTGTTGTTTCGTACCGTAGTGCTAAAATCACTTGAAACAGCGTCCTTTCTCTTGCCGATAAGTTTTCCAATTGCATTTGGGAAAACTCTGCGTTTGGAATGCTCACGATAGTGTCTTCGTATTTACGAATACGCGTAGTCCGAATTCCGATGCTTTCCACGAAGCCGATTTGATCGCCAAAACAGCAGATGTCACCAACATTAACCGGTTTGTCCAAGAACAAGATTATACCGCCTATAAAGTTCTCTAAAGTCGGGCGAACAGCCAGTGCAATTGCGAAGCCGCCAACTCCCAGACCGGCAAGAAGGGGCATCAACGAAACACCTAAATCTTCTAACCCGCTCACCACTATCCAAACGGCGATAATCACACTTAAGATACGCAAAGTGATACTTATCAGGTAGGTGTTCACCTTTTTAGATTTGAGCCGTGATGATCGAGATATGGAGCTGGCAACAATACCACCGAGCGTAATGATAAACCACGCCAAGCATAAGAGCCCTATGGTCCACAATCCTATTTCGATTACATAATCGACCATACCCACTGAGTTTAGCTGCTCGTCGATGATTTCATCGGCCAGTTTTGCAAAACTCCATCCAAATGCGGGCAGAAGCAACCTCTGCCAGTGTACATGATCATTATCTTTGTCTTGTCTTGCCTCTATA
>SDWK01000360.1 GCA_004195335.1 Shewanella sp. | reverse complement strand
AAACTAAGAAGCGAACCAGAAAGTGTAGGTTAGGACATTTTATTACTAAGGGTAAAAACCGCCCAGTCAGGAACTGTATGCAGTGTGGTGGGGGGCTGGAGGCTAGATGCTAGATGCCTCCGGCTATCCGATTAGGCCTAAGCATGGATGAACAAAGGGCTCACTGTTACCACTTGCCACGCTTAACCAACTCAGTCTCTAGCAAATTAACCATTTGTTGGGTCGCGCCTGTAACCGCTTCCCCAATCGTTTCCGCATGCTCGCTGATTGCAATTGGGCGTTCCCCGGCAAGCCTAACCTCCAGCAAACAGCGCTTGTCCGTCATGCCGGACTTGGCCGAGCTGTTCTCGTCACTTAAATGTACTTCAATGCGCGTGATCTGATCACTGAAACGGCTTAGATCGGACCTCAAAACATCTTCAACACTTTGAGCAAGTGTATCTTGTCCGGAGATGTTCTTATCTGTATTGATCTGGATTTGCATGACAATGTTCTCCTGTAATTTGAGTTTACGTTAGGCCTAACGTCTGTATTGTGCACATGCGCGTTTTCTAACCCTATTGTCTAAACCAGTACAAGTCTAAATATTTGAAATGCACAATATTATATTAGGTCACAAGTGAAAATGCGCACAGTTTATGGAGTTATTTCTTAAAATTTGACTGTATAAAATAACAGATAAACCAGGTTTACCAATGCACACTCAAAACCGTTACATGCAACAGATGGAGGTGATATCAGGTTCATAAAGCAGTTTGCGCAACCCTTAGTCATTAGATTTTGTATGACAAATCCATAACTGTGATTAAAGGTTTAGCAAGAGCGTTAACTCGAAAAAGGGCAGAAACGAGTTACGAAGCCTAATCGAAGAGACTTAATACCCCAGTGTAGATGCGGCTGCGAGCTTCGATTTCAGGGATGAAATCGCAGAGCGTATAGGGACATATTCACAGCGTCTCGAAGAAGTATCTGCACATCCCCCCGCTGGGAAGCGATAGATAACAATGAAGGTATAACCTTCAAATAAGCTATCCAATACCCACTCAGCCAGAAGCTAAATCAGAAAATGTAATCAGCCTTCATTCGAAGGCTCACTATTTTGGTTTTACAAAATATAACCACTCTCTTCGTGTTCAGATTGATCTAAGCCGGTGATCTCTTGTTCGGTACTGACTCTCAAACCATTGAGCAGTTTACCGATAACAAGAAAGAGTACCCAAGAGACTACTGCGGTATAGGCAAAGGTCGCGACGACACCTATCAACTGAACGCTCAGTTGATCTAGCATGGTCTCATTGCCCTCGGCAAAACCATAACCACTAAATACACCGAGCTGTGTCGAACTAAAGACCCCCGCCAATAGTGTGCCCAGTATGCCCCCGACACCGTGTACCGGAAACACATCCAGTGAATCATCAATCTTCAATTTTTGTTTGATATAAACAGTAGAGTAGAAACATACTATTCCACCCAAGAGACCTATCACGAGTGCACCGCCGGGTCCCACATATCCCGATGCAGGGGTGATGGTACCTAATCCGGCAACCATGCCAGTAACAATACCCAGCGCACTGGGTTTACCAAACTTAATCCACTCTATCGCAGCCCAAGTCATCGCCCCCATGGACGCAGCCAAATGTGTCACCAAAATGGCCATAGCAGCGCTGCCATTGGCCCCTAAGGCACTGCCACCGTTAAAGCCGAACCAACCGACCCATAACATGCCCGCTCCGGTGACTGTCATCGTCAGGTTGTGGGGCATTATGGCTGAATTTAGAAAACCTTTACGCGGCCCCAGTACCTTTGCAGCGACCAGTGCCGCAACACCTGCGGTGATGTGTACAACGGTGCCACCAGCAAAATCATATAAACCCAATTCGGCTAACCAGCCTCCTCCCCAAACCCAATGGGTTATGGGGGCATAGACCAGTATCAACCAAGCACCTGAAAACAACATGACCGCCGAGAACTTCATTCGCTCTGCGAAGCCACCTATGATCAAAGCCGGAGTGATGATAGCAAAGGTCATTTGAAACAACATAAATAGCGGTTCAGGGATATCTCCGACCAGATCATCTCTGCCGATGCCAGCCAGCATCACCTTATCTAGACCACCAATAAATCCATTACCGCTATCGAAGGCCAACGAATAACCAAGCACAAACCAGAGTACCGAAGCCAGCCCAGCAATTGAGAAACATTGCATAAGAATCGAGAGCACGTTTTTACTGCGCACTAATCCACCGTAAAACAGCGCTAAACCCGGTAACGTCATTAACAAAACCAGTGCAGATGAACTTAATACCCAAGCAGTATTAGCACCATTAAATGCACTATCTTCTGCCAAAGCCGGTAAAGAGAGCGTGCTAAAACTAATCAGAAAACACCATTTAATCCACTTCATCTAAATTGCCTCATCACCTTCTTCTGATGTTCTAATCCGGATCACTTGCTCAAGTGATGAGACAAATATTTTTCCGTCGCCTATTTTTCCTGTATTGGCGGCTTCAATAATCGCTTCTATCACCTCATCTTCATGGCCACTGGAAATGGCAATGTCCAGTTTAATTTTGGGAAGGAAATCGACAGTGTATTCAGCGCCTCTATAAAGCTCTGCATGTCCTTTTTGACGTCCAAACCCTTTAACTTCAGTGACCGTTAATCCTTGAACGCCCAATGAAGTCAGCACCTCACGGACAGCATCCAACTTAAAAGGTTTTATGATTGCGGTGATCAGTTTCAATGCCATCTCCCGTTATATGAACTACAAATATGAGTTAACGGTGAAGCAGGAATCAGGCCATCGAAGTAAAGTCAATGTTTTCAATCAATTAAAACTAACCTTGCTTTTTTAACGCACTACAACGCATCAGCTTGGTGCATAAAAATACCAATGCGCACGTTAATCGGGCATATCTTTGCGCCTTTGCCACATAAAAGTGCAGTAACGGTAATTAGAAGAGAAAAGTAGAAGTAGAAGTAGAAGTAGAAGTAGAAGTAGAAGCAGAAGTTGTAATGTAAGATGCTGAGTTCACAAACATCTCATTCTTTCGCTTCCTTTACCTTAAACAGAGATGTCTAAGTATAGTTGGCATGGTTAATCTGGTTCAAACACCAC
>SDWK01000079.1 GCA_004195335.1 Shewanella sp. | reverse complement strand
ATAATGTCCTTATGGTCCCTAGGCTATTTCCCCGATCTTTATGTTAACCCTCTCCCTGATTTTGGAGGATTTTAAATATGTCTCAAATTGATCAAGCGGACAAGACGAACTGGACGCTGCTATTCCTGGGCTGGCTTTTAGTCAGTGTATCTACCACCATAAGTCTCTTTTTCAGCTCTGTTTTGGAGTATGAACCCTGTGTCCTGTGCTGGTATCAGAGGATATGTTTGTTTCCGATGATCTTTATTTTAGCGGCAGGTCTTTTTCCAACTTTTGATAAAAGCGTCATTAAATATGCACTACCTCTTTCGATAGCGGGTGGGTTGACGGCCTTTTATCACACATTACTCTATGCCGGAATCATCCCGGAGAACATCCAGCCCTGCTCAAAGGGCGTTTCATGTACAGAAAAGTATATTGAGCTGTTTGGATTTGTTTCAATTCCAATGCTCTCTTTTCTCGCATTTTCTACATTAGTTGCACTTTTACTTTTTCTTAAAAGGAGAACTTCCAAATGAAATACGTACTCGTTGGGCTTACATGTGTCCTTTTGGTTTTAGCTTTTATTGGAGGCAGTTCCTATTATAAAGGCCAGCAGGCTGAAAAATTTGGTTTTCTAGCCCAGAAAAACGCCGAGCTTTTCGTCAGAGACCATTCTCCGACACTTGGCAGCGATGATGCGAAAGTCTTTATCGTTGAGTTTATGGACCCTGCCTGTGAAACCTGTGCCGCCTTTGAACCCTTTATTAAGCAGACAATGGCTGCCAATCCCGGCAAAATCAAACTGGTGCTGCGCTACGCCCCGTTCCATGATGGCGCCGATAATTTTGTCAAGATTCTTGAAGCCGCCAGAATGCAGGGGAAATACTGGGAAACCCTGGAGGTTATGTTTAAAACCCAGCATATCTGGGCCAGCCACGGCAACTGGCAACCGCAAAAATTATTGAACAGGATATGGCTGATGTAAAAACGTTGAATGTGCAAAAAACTCCGGGGTACTTTGTCAATGGCAGGCCTCTGCAGCAGTTTGGCTATAAACAATTAGCACAATTGATTCAATCGGAACTTGACGCACAATATCCGACCAAGCGTTGAGATAAGGACGCGGGGACGTTGTTGCTATGTTGACTGGCATCGACGTGAGTTCGAATCCCCCTTGGGACGCCAAAAGGTTAAGGGGTCATCTTCTGTAATGAGAAGGTGACCCTTTTTCAGTTTAATAGGTGTGAAATTGTCATTATACATGGAGTTCTACCGGAAATATCTCACGAACTGTTCCCGCCAATAGAGAAAGTCTGGATGTACAACTATGGCACCGGTTAGAAGCCAACCACACTTCGTTTGTAGATAAAATTGGAATGAAAAGTTAAAAGACCTCCTTCAGTTTTGTTTGCTGATTGCGGTCTTTTTTTGTCTCTTGAAATGTAAAGCGAAGATAAGTTTTTGACGTCGTTTATTGATTGAGCTACATTGCTTGTGATTTTAGTAGAAACATTCGCTCTTGTTTGATCAATATGCTGATTCTTCTCCTGAAAAGGTGAGGAAAAACCACAAAATAAAGAATGGATCCTGAACCGTGTTATTAGTAATATTCTCCGCACCTGTGTGCCTGCTCAGCTTTTACCTGGCCTTCCTCTGCTACCGTAAGTCCCTTTATCCTCATACCCTTGCCTTGACTCTGCTCGCAGTCTTTATGCTGTTGCTTACTCTGGGGATACTTGCTGCAGGCTTCCTTGCCAGCAAAACAATCAATGATGAAATAGCCTTCTCTCGTTCGTCCATACTTTCCCGCGTTTCATGACTCTGTAGAGGGTCAGTAACGTGATGATGAACTGAATAAATTCATCCGTTACTTCCTCACGTCCAAAGGCATCTCTGTTTTCCCCAACACCGTTCGTAAGGCAAACGACGATTGCACCCGCAAGACTCCAGGCAGGCTGGTCAGCTTGTCGTGGACACGTACGTAATCGGCATTGTCCTTGGTAATGACACGCAGCAAGTAATCAAAAGCTCCCGACATCAGGTAACATTCCATCACCTCTGCGACCTTGGAGATCTCAGCCTCGAAGGCTGCCAGCTTTTCGCTTTGTTGACCGTCCAGGCTGACCATGACAAAGACGTTGTCCGGCTTGCCGATAGCGCTCTGGTTGATCAGCATGACGTAGCGGTCGATGATCCTGCTCTCTTCGAGAATCTTGACCCGACGCAGGCATGCGGATTCAGACAAACCCACCTCTTCGGCAAGTTGTACATTTGACAGCCTGCCATTCTTCTGTAACTTATTAAGAATAGAACAATCTATGGCGTCTAAATTCATGTTTGGCATGATGTGCTCCATTATTGTAAATATTTGAAATTATCTTTCAATAAATAGGCATATTGTTGATAGTTTGCAAGAAAATTTACCGGCGTTGCTGATAAACTTCATCATATCCAGACAACTCAACGAAGCGCGATGAAGGAGTATCCTTATGATTATCGGTGTTCTTAAAGAGATCAAGGTGGCAGAAAACAGGGTGTGCATGACCCCTGCAGGTGTTGAAGCTTTGCGCGAGCACAGCCATGAGGTTCTGGTAGAGACTCAAGCCGGAGTCTCCAGTGGTTTCAGCGATGCAGATTACGTTGCTGCCGGAGCGACTATCGCAGCTACCGCTGAGGAGGTTTATCTTCGCGCAGAGATGGTGATGCATGTTAAAGAACCCCAGCCTTGTGAGTACGCACTGATTCGTAAAGGTCAGATCGTTTTTACTTATTTCCATTTTGCAGCATCCGAGGAGTTGACCCGGGCGATGATCGACAGTGGCTCGGTCTGTATCGCCTATGAGACCATTGTCGGTTCTGACGGCAGCTTGCCCCTCTTAACGCCCATGAGCGAGGTTGCCGGGCGTATGGCTGCCCAGGAAGCGGCAAAGTACGCCGAACGTACCCAGGGCGGCCGTGGCATCCTGTTGGGTGGTGTCCCTGGTGTCCAACCGGCAACCGTTCTTGTTCTCGGCGGCGGTACGGTTGGCACGCATGCCGCCCAGATGGCTTGTGGCCTGGGTGCCAAGGTCTACCTGCTTGATACCAGCCTTGATCGTCTGCGCCATCTCTCTGAAGTGATGCCGAAAAACTGTTTCCCGA
>SDWK01000076.1 GCA_004195335.1 Shewanella sp. | reverse complement strand
GTGTTCACTCTTCATCCCTTTCGCTATGGCGGTCTCTAGTTCGATAAACAACTCTCTGAAGTGAGCACTATACTTGCTGTCCTCGGTTTTCTTTTTCCAGGACTCAAACAGTGAATCTTTATAGCAAAGCTCAAGCTCCATCAGCGTGGCCTTTTTCTGCTCGGCTTTAAACGGATGCACCCCGAGGGAGATCAAGGCTTCTTTGCCAAGCTCTAGAGCTGAGTGGTAGGTTTCGCTAATGATGAAGTCGGCACCCGCATGTTTAAGCTCGAAGTGATGTCCTCTATCGAATGCACGGGCAAAAATTTTCACCTTGGGGTAGGTGTGTTTTACATATTTTGTCAGTTCTACAGCACGTTCATTGTTATCGATGGCGATGACCAGCATGGTGGCATCTTCGATTCCTGCAGTGTGGAGCAGATCTGGTTGAGTCGCGTCACCATAGAAGCTCTTAACATTGATCTTTTTAAGATTTTCAACTTGAGATATCTGATGATCCAGCACCACAGTATCGATTTTATTGGCCCGTAAGAAACGATTCACCATCTGGCCGAAGCGGCCAATTCCCGCGATAATCACCGTGCCTTTTTCGGTGATCTCATCGGCCTCTCGGTCATTTTCTAAATGTTCAAACCTTGGCACAATCACCTTGTCGAAGAAGATGAACAGGCCAGGTGTGAGGAACATTGACAGGGCGACGACCAATGAGAGCATCTGGGCTAAATCGGTTGGGATCACGTGGTTTTGCACCGTGTAACTGAGCAGGACGAAACCAAACTCACCGGCTTGAGCCAGACTCAAGGCAAACAACCAGCGATCGCTGTTCTTAATTCTGAATATGAGGGCTAATACAAACAAAACCAACGCTTTTACCAGCATTACCCCTGCCGTTATCCCAAGTACGGGGCCGATATTACTGGCGAAGACCCCAAAGTCGATGCCTGCGCCAACAGTGATAAAAAATAGTCCCAGCAATAAGCCCTTAAAAGGTTCGATATTTGACTCGAGTTCATGACGAAATTCACTGTTAGCCAGTACTACACCGGCTAAAAATGTCCCTAGGGCCGGAGAGAGGCCAACCAAGCTCATCAATGCCGCGATGCCGATAACCAGCATGAGCGCGGTGGCTGTGAAAATCTCCCTAAGACCTGAACTTGCGACATAACGAAATAGAGGACGACTGAGATAATGCCCACCAACAACAACGGCTGCGATGGCCAACATGACCACCATCCCGTAAGCCCATCCTGGTAAACCGGCTACCAAAGATAGCTCCTCATGATGCTGCGCAGCTTGGCCAACTGCGGCTTGTGCCTGCTCGACCAACTCGGGCAGTGCCAATAATGGAATGAGCGCCAGCATAGGGATCACGGCGATATCCTGAAACAGGAGCACCGAGAAGGCATTCTTGCCCCCTTCGGTTTTTGAGAGTGATTTTTCATTAAAGGTCTGCAGCACAATGGCGGTAGAAGACAGCGCGAAGATAAGACCAACTGTCAGCGCGATACTCCAGCTTAAGCCGAAATACATACCTGCAGCGGTGATGATTGCGGTTGTTAAACCTATCTGCAGACCGCCTAAACCGATAAGTTTATTACGCATATCCCACAGCATTCTAGGCTCGAGTTCTAGGCCGACGAGAAATAGCATCATGACTACGCCAAATTCGGCAAAATGTTGCAGGGTGTTCGTTTCACTGCCGACTAGGCCAATGATAGGACCGATAATGACCCCCGCCATCAGGTAACCCAGTACCGAACCTAACCCAAAACGTTTGGCCAGTGGCACCGCGATAACCGCGGCGCACAGGTAGATAAAAGCTTGAATAAAATAAGCTGTCATTAGGTTCCCTTAGTCTAAATCTTGAAATTAAGTGATAAATAAGTCAGATAAATTGGTGTTTAATACGGGCAATGATCTTACCGCTTCAATATCTAAAGTACCTTCAGCCAGTGCGGTTAAAAGGTGACGTAAATTATCGACATGAGCATTAACGCGATTCTCTTCTACCGCATTTCTGGCGCTAAACAGTACGAAGGGGGGGAGATAATCCATGCCCGTTAATGACGCGGTTTGTTCCAGTGGCTGGAGTAGTTCCCGGATGCTAAAGTGGTTGTAGCCCTTTTTTTGGTAGGCAGCCTCAGAGCCGCCAGCGGTGATGGCGCAAAGAAACCTTTTACCTAATAGTGCATTACCATTGACGCCATAAGCGAAACCATATTCAAGAACCAGATCTTGCCACTGTTTCAAAATTGCGGGAGTGGAATACCAATAGAGAGGAAACATAAAAATAATCACGTCATGTTCGCACAGTCTTTTCTGCTCTTTGTCTATATTGATATTAAATGTGGGGTATTCCCGATAGAGATCGATGGCCGTCACATCACCGTGTTGCTGGCAGGCAGTAAAAAGTGGCTTGTTGACCTCTGAGCGCTCTTGAGCTGGATGCGCAAACAGCACTAAAATCTTCTTTCTTTCCTCTGACATAACAGATCCTTGTGAGAGTCAGTTACCTAATGAACAAGCTTTGTTTTAATAAGCTGGGTTAGCTAATTTATCACAGCTTTCTGCGAGGGATAACGGATTATTATATATTAGGTCGGTTTTATTGAGCCAGCTTGCCAGTCTCGAGCCTTGATGGCTCTGTTTTGGGAGGATTCAGCATTCGAGTACGCTTCTGGCCTAGACAATCCCTCAATCATGACTTCAGCAAGTTGATCATAATAATTTGACCAAGCTTGCTCGATTTCAGGGTTGGAATCCGTTTTCAATTGGTACTGTATCGATAATATCAATGCCGCTTTCACTATATTAAATTGCTCTTTTTTGACGCCGTAGCCTTTATGCTTTCGACCTAAATCCAGCAGCATAGGTCGGATATCATTGAAGTTTTCAATTTTTTTCACTGCGGTGCCAACTAATTCATGGAAATGTTGTTCGAAAACGCGGCGTTCACTTTTAAACATTGGCTTGATGAGCGGTGCTAATTCAAATAAGCAATCATAAAAGCAAGCAGCAAAACTCTTGTTTGATTGCTGCAATACCTGATAAGAGCTTCGAATCAACTGTTTCTCTTGCGTTGTTAATTTCATTGCCTGGCACCCAATTTCAAACCATGATCTGT